>JBFOLS010000541.1:0-4859 GCA_040830225.1 Leisingera sp. | reverse complement strand
CCCATCTCGGAACTCATCGCCTGGGCCAGTTCTTCACGGCGCTCGCTGGTGATTTCCAGCAGCTTCTCCAGCAGCGCAATCCGTTCCTCGCGCGAGGTCTGCGAAAAGCGCTCGAACGCGCCCTTGGCCGCGGCCACGGCTGCGTTCACATCCGTTTCATCGCCTAAGATGATGCTGCCGATCTGCTCTTCCGTGGCAGGGTTCAGCACAGGAAACTCGCGGGTGGAATGCGGTGTCACCCAGACGCCGCCAATGTAGAATTTCTGCAGGTCCATCAGGTTGTTCTCACTTTATGCCGTGATTGCGTTTCAGGTGTTCGGAGAGGCCGGGGCCGGCCAGTAACAGCGGCTGCGCTCCCCCGCGGCCGTTTGAAAAACAGTGGACGGGCGCCCTGCACCCGTCAAGCTCTGCAAGAACCGGGCCGGGAATACTTGCCCGGCCTGGCACTCTGGCTCAGCACCTTGACGCGCATTGCCTGCAGGCGGATAGGTCAAAACCGGCAAGGAAGGCGGAATT
Organism: Leisingera sp.; assembly: GCA_040830225.1. Lineage (GTDB taxonomy): Bacteria > Pseudomonadota > Alphaproteobacteria > Rhodobacterales > Rhodobacteraceae > Leisingera. Next base: position 4,343 of record JBFOLS010000541.1, on the reverse strand, counting down.
TCCGCAACCGCCCGGCTGTGGGGTCTGCGCATCAGTAAGCCGTAAAGACTCCTTTAAGGGCAGGAAGATGTTCGCAGCCCCTTCTGCGGCTGGCTATGCTTTTCCGAAAGCCCGCAAAAGACCGGGCGCCTAGAGGCAAGTCATGAGCAGATCCAATTGGACAGCCCGTTCCGTGCTGCTGGCCGGAACTTTCCTGTGCAGCTGCACCGTCGTCGGCCTGGATTACCAGCGCCCGGACTTTGCGGTCCCTGCCGCCTATTACCAGTCGCGCACCTATGCCACGGTGAAGGGCGCAACCGAAAACTGGTGGCAAGGGCTGAACGACGCCACCCTGAACCGGCTGGTCACAGCAAGTCTTGCACAGAACCTAAACATCAAGTCCGCCCGCGAGCGGCTGATCGCCGCCGAGGCCCTGCGCCGCGGTTCGGGCCGCGCCGAACAGGTCAGCGGTGATCTGGAAGGCAGCTCGATCTTCTCGCGCCGAGAATCGCAGGATGGCTCCTCCAATCTCGACACGGCGGAAATCGGCGCCACTTACGTCTTCGACCTGTTCGGAGAATTCCAGCGTCGTTCGGAGCGCGCTGTGGCAAACCGCGATGCGCAGTTCTACCAGATGGCCACCACCCGGCTGGCAATCGTCGACGCCGTTACCCGCACCTATATTCAGGCCCGCTACTTCCAGCGCGGCGCCGCCGTCACCCGCAAAACGATTCAGCTGCGCCAGCAGATCCTGGGAACCGTGGAAGAGCTGAAGGAGGCCCGCGCAGTTCTGGCGCTGGATGTGGAGCGCACCAAGCTGCAGGTTGCCAGCGCCAAAGCCGACCTGCCGAGTTTCATTGCGAGTTACGAAGCTTCGGTCTTTGCCCTGGCAACGCTGCTGGACCGCGACGCCTCCGAAGTCTTTGCGATGATGCAGGGCAGCTATGGCCAGCCCTACCCCGCCACCCAGCCTGAGCTTGGCGTGCCCGCCACCCTGCTGCGCAACCGCCCGGATGTGCTGCTGGCCGAGGCCCAGCTGCGCAGCGCCACTGCAGACATCGGCGTCACCGAGGCCGAACTCTACCCGTCTCTGGAGATCACCGGCTCGGTCCAGGCCATCCGCGGCGTGAATGACCTCTACCAGATCGGGCCGACACTGACCCTGCCGCTGTTCAACCGGAAAATCCTGCGCGCCTTCCATGAAAGCGCAGTCGCCGAGGCCAAGGCCACCGAGTACGACTACCGTGCTTCCGTGCGCAGCGCGGTGGAAGAAGTGCAGTCCCAGCAAAGCGCCCTTAGGGCTGCCCGCCAGCGCACTGCTGCCCAGGCGCGTGCCGTCAACCTCGGCACCAAGGTGGCCGATCTCGCCCGCGAAACCTTCAAGGCCAATGAGATCACCCTGTTCGACCTGTTGAACACCGAAGAGGCACTGCGCGACAACGAGCTGAACCTGATCGCCGCCCGCCGCGACCTGGCGCTGGCCTGGGCAAGCCTGCAGATCTCCCTGGGCAAAGGCTGGGCGCCCGGGCAGAGCCCGGCAAATGCAGCTTCGGCAGCAGAGCAAACTTCATCTGTCGCTGAATAAGGAAAAGCGGTTCCTAATGGCTGAAATCCGCGCCGGATTTCAGCCCCCGGACAGCCTCAGGCCTGTTCTTCCTGCATCCGCTCGACCATCTGCCGCGCACGCTTGCACTGCAGCTTGTCGCGCAGCGGGCTGTCGGGATCGATGTCCTTGGAGCAGACCACGCATTTGTCAGCGCCGGAAATCGCATTCAGGCCGCCGCAGCTGCCCTTGATTTTCTTGCCCATCAGAATGACACCCAGCGACATGCCCAGAGTCACGATCAGCAGCAGAAAAAAGGCCAGGAGAAAGGTGCTCATTTCGGTCCCTCGCAGGATGGCTTGGCGATTGGCTCAGTTTCCGGTCAGCGCCTCGAATGCGCCGCTTTGCGACGTCATATAGGCATCTTCGCCGGCTTGCACGTCCCGATCGATGAAAAACACGGCAAGTTTATGTTCCTCGGCAAGCTTCAGCCCGTTTTCGCTGCCCAGAACCAGCATCGCCGTGGCCCAGGCGTCCGCCAGCATGGCGTTTTCAGCAATAACCGTGACCGAAGTTGTGCTGTGCGTCACCGGACGCCCCGCCACCGGATCCAGGATATGTGAGTAGCGCGCACCCGCGTATTCAAAGTAATTCCGGTAATCGCCGGAGGTCGCCAGCCCATAGTTGCTGACCGGCACGATCAGTTGCACGGTCTGTGCTGCCGCATCCGGTTTCTCGATGCCGATCCGCCAGGGCGCGCCCTTGGCGTTTTCTCCCATGGTCACCAGATCGCCGCCGATCTCAACCATGTAGTTCTCAATCCCGAACCCCCGCAACGTTCCCGCCACCGCATCAACACCATAGCCCTTGGCAATGGCCGACAGGTTGATGCCGGTCTCCGGCGCCGACTTCTTCAGAGTGCCGGCTGCAGCATCCAGGGTCAGCAGCTTCGCCTGACCGACACTTTCCAGTGCTTTGGCAATGGCCGCGTCGGAAGGCACCGGATCTTCGGGTTTGCGCGGCCCGAACCCCCACAGCTCAATCAGGGGGCCGAGGGTGACATCGAATTTGCCGCCCGTCTTTTCATGCACGTCGTTGGCGGCAGCCAGAACCTGCGCGAATTCCGGCGACACCCGCACAGGCGCCGTGCTGCGGGCCGCGGAAAAAGTTGAAACTTCTGACGCCGGATCCCAGTTGGACATCTTGGCGTTTACCGCCGCCAGTGTCCCTTCCACCGCCTCGCTCAGCTCAGCTTGGTCCAGATCCTCGCCGATGACGATTACGTTGTAAGTGGTGCCCATGGTCTGACCAGACAGACGCACTTCCTCCGGTTCGCTGCCGAACCAGCACCCGGACACCAGCAGAACTGCAGGCAGAATCAGAGCAAGCAGAAAGCGTCTGGGCATCGGGCGACCTCCGGCAGAAAACCTTGCGCTGCTATGCCTCCGCACCGCCTCAGAGTCAAACAGGGCAACAAGTGAGACGTCAGAACTTCAGCGGAAGAAAGGCCAGCGCCAGCAGGCCGATCGCGGCAGGCACCCCGTACAGCCAGGCGCGCAGCCGGGCGTTTGGCGCTTCAGCCTTCCAGTTCTGCCGGTACAGATGGCCGCAGACCACCACCAGGAACACGGTCAGCGCGCCGGTCACGGGGGTCAGGTATAGGGTTTCGAACATGTTGTTTTTCCGCCGTTGTTAGCGCTCGCGTCATTTCGCCCCTTTCCGGATCATATTCCGCCGCTAAGATGGAGGTATGACCTGATGCAGGATACAGGAGGAGACCCCGCGCATGGCACCGTTCTCATACCAGCCTCCCACCCGGGGCGACAAGGCCGGGCAGGAAAGCCACAGCCAGTCGGCCGAGTCGAATTTGTCGCATGGCCAGTCCACCGTCGCCAAGCTGCTGGAGGCCAAGGGTGACGCGATCTTTTCGATCCGCCCAAACGATACGGTCGGCCACGCAGTTGAGGCACTGAAGGAAAAACGCATCGGCGCATTGGTGGTCACCGACCAGAACGGCGCACTTCAGGGCATCCTGTCCGAGCGCGACATCGTGCGGCGGCTCGCCGAAACCCCGGGCCACACCCTGCCGCAGCTGGTCGAGGACATCATGACCAGCGAAGTCAAGACCTGCGCGCCTGACGACTTGCTGATCGATGTGGCCAAGGTGATGAACGAAGGCCGCTTCCGACACCTTCCGGTGGAGAAGGACGGGCATCTTTGCGGCATGATTACCGTTGGCGACGTGGTGAATTTCCGCCTTCAAGAGCTGGAATATGAAGCCCTGCGAATGAAACAGATGATCGTCGGCTGACGCGAGTTTGCGGCGGGTCAGGGAAACGGCCCGCCGCCGGTCTCCTGCAGAATGTCCAGAAATTCAGACAGGTCTTCCGCTTCGGCCAACGCTTCCATATGGCGTTTGATGGCCGGGCCGTAAATCTCCCACATCCGCTTGCGCAGCTCAGCGCCTTCACCAGTCAGGTGCAGCACCTTGCCCCGCCGGTCCTGTTCATACACACTCTCGCGGACCAGCCCCTGTTTCGTCATCTGGGCCAGGATGCGTGACAGGTTGGATTGCTCGAACAGAAGGTACCTGGTCAGTTCAAAAGCCCGCACCCCGTCTGCACCGGACATCTCGATCCCCCACAGCACATCATACCAGCGCAAGCTTGGAAGCCCCGCCGCGCGCAGTTCGGCTTCCATCTCCCGGTGGGACTGACGGTATGCCCGGTTCAGCAGGATCCAGATTTTGGTTTCGTATTTGTTCGGTGTCATGTGCGATCACGAGTCAGTGAGTGTGCAGGCCTGCAAGAGAATTGCCTGT
>JBFOLS010000540.1:0-5361 GCA_040830225.1 Leisingera sp. | reverse complement strand
TCCATACCTTCACGCACCACCAGACGGTCCACAACCACATCAATGTCGTGGCGGAACTTTTTGTCCAGCACCGGCGGCTCGTCGAGCTCATAGAACTCCCCGTCCACCTTCACCCGCTGGAAGCCCTGCTTTCGCAGTTCCAGGAATTCCTTCTTGTACTCGCCCTTGCGGTCGCGGACGATCGGCGCCAGCAGATAGCCGCGAGTGCCTTCCTCCATCTCCATGATCCGGTCGACCATGTCCTGCACCTGCTGCGCCTCGATGGGCAGCCCGGTGGCCGGCGAATAGGGCGTGCCGGCGCGGGCGAACAGAAGACGCAAATAGTCGTAAATCTCGGTCACCGTGCCAACAGTCGAACGCGGGTTTTTCGAAGTCGTCTTCTGTTCAATCGAAATCGCCGGGGAAAGACCGCTGATATGGTCCACATCCGGCTTTTCCATCATATCAAGGAACTGGCGCGCATAGGCCGACAGGCTTTCGACATACCGGCGCTGGCCCTCGGCGTAGATGGTATCGAACGCCAAGGAGGACTTGCCCGAGCCGGAAAGGCCGGTGATCACCACCAGTTCATCGCGCGGAATATCCACGTCGATGCTCTTGAGGTTATGTTCGCGCGCGCCGCGCACTTCGATGGATTTCAGTTCAGCCATAACGCCCCCGTGCCCGCGCCCGCCGAACCCTTGGCGGACGCCCGCCCTACAGATAGGGAATGCCGTGGAAAACGCCAAGCCCAAAAAGAGAACATTGCACGAACAGGTGGAACTTTGCTGACAGCAGCTGTCAGCAGCTGGAAAGCCGCAGAAGGATAGGCTCCAGCAGTACGGCAGTCGCTCCGAATAAGGTACTACAGGCCCGCGGCCAGCCGCCTCTGCGCAGCCAGCAATTGGTGCACAAGAATTCCAGCAAGGAACAGCACGCAAACCACCAGCATCATGCCGCCGTATCCGGCAATACCCAACGCCGCCAGCAGCAACGGCGTGCCGATCACATTGCCTGCATTGCCCGCTTGGGACATGGCGCCGTTGGCCTCGGCCTGATCCGCCGCGGTACTGTTCAGCTGCGGCACCGAGGCAAAGCTGCCGCTCTGCACCAGGCCAAAGGCCGCGGCCAGCGCGAAACAGGCCAGCCAATCTCCGGGAACGGCCCAGAGCCACAGACCGGCCGCAGTGCAAAGCCCGTAACCGGCCTGCGCCAGTTGAACGGCCGGCATAGCCCGCAGCAGCGCGACACCTGCCGTCATCGATGACGCGATGGAGATCAGCGGGAATGCCCCCATCACAAAGGCCCGCTGCCCCTCAGGCAGATGCGGCGGAAGAACCGTCAGCAGCGCCACAAAGCAGCAGGTGTAGAACAGCCAGCCCGCGGCCGGGGCCAGTTTGAACGGCGACCGGTAGATGCTCAGATGCAGTGCCGGCAGCTTCGCCAGCGACGGCAAGGGCTGGCGTTCGGGCACCGGCAGGCCCCGAAGCGCCCAGGCCAGCAGCAGGGCCAGCGCCGCCATCAGCACCGCATGGGCGGCAAACAGGGCCAGCAGCCCCTGCGCGGCCACCAGCGGCAGACCCAGCCAATTCAGCAGCGCAAAGGAGACACCAAAGAACGTGCTCCAAACGGTCAGTGCGGTCCCCCGCTGCCGGTCGTTTGCCAGCAAAGCCATCAGCGTCGGCCCGGCGACCACGATCCCAAGATGCGACAGCCCCTCCACCAGCCGCGTTACCAGAAACAGCCCGTACGGCAGATGCAGAACCTGCAGCGCCGACATCGCCGCTCCGGCCCACAAGGCCCAGACCAGAGACCGTCGGTAGCCAAATGACGAGACGAACAGCCCGGCCACCACCCCCAGCAGGATACCCAGGACCCCGGTCATCGAAACGCTGAGACTCAATGCCGGTCCGGCCTCCGGATAAAGGGATCCAAGCTGTTCGAAAACAACAGAAACTTTGCCATATTGCGCTGCCGCCCCCAGACCGGCTGCCCAAACAGCCAATATTGCCCCCCAGCGGGTTGTTGCGGATGCCAGCATGACCGCTGCCCTCTATTATTTTTTCGCCAATGGTTATCCCGCTGCGGTTCAGGAAACCAGAGCTCGCAATGGACAAAAAGAGCGGCCTCTCTAAGGCCGCTCCTTAAACATTGATCTGCAGGAAGCTGCTTACATGTGAATTACGCGGTCAAAAGCGTCCAGCACCGATTCATGCATCATCTCGCTAAGCGTCGGATGCGGGAAGACGGTGTTCATCAGGTCTTCCTCGGTGGTTTCCAGCTGGCGGCCCACAACATAACCCTGGATCATCTCGGTCACTTCCGCACCAACCATATGAGCGCCAAGCAGTTCTCCGGTTTTGGCGTCAAAGACGGTTTTCACCATGCCTTCCGCTTCACCCAGTGCGATCGCCTTGCCATTGCCGATGAAGGGGAACCGGCCGACTTTGATATCGTAGCCCAGTTCCTTCGCCTTGGCTTCGGTGTAGCCGACCGAGGCCACCTGCGGGTGGCAGTAGGTACAGCCGGCAATACTCTCGGGCTTGACGGGGTGTGCATGCTTGCCAGCGATCAGATCAGCCACCATGACACCCTCGTGCGAGGCTTTATGCGCCAGCCAGGGCGCGCCTGCGATGTCGCCGATGGCATAGAGGCCCTCGATCCCGGTGCGGCAGAACTGGTCAGTCACCACATGGGTGCGATCGATCTTGACACCCAGCGCCTCCAGCCCCAGGCCCTCGACATTGCCGACAATGCCCACAGCCGAGATCACGGTGTCGAACTCGTGCTTCTCTACCTTGCCGCCGGTTTCGATATGGGCAGTCACCTTGCCCTTGCCGCGGTCCAGCTGCTTGACCATGGCTTTTTCCATGATCTTCATGCCCTGTTTGACGAAGGCCTTCTTGGCTAAGGCGGAAATTTCCGCATCCTCAACCGGCAGCACCCGGTCCATCACCTCGACCACGGTCGTGTCGGCACCCAAGGTGTTGTAGAAGCTTGCAAACTCAATGCCGATCGCGCCGGAGCCAATGACCAGAAGCTTCTTCGGCATGCGGGGCGGCTGCAGCGCGTGCTTGTAGGTCCAGACCAGATCGCCATCCGCTTCCAGCCCCGGAAGTTCCCGCGCACGGGCACCGGTGGCCAGGATGATGTTCTTGGCGATAAGCTCCTCGGCGCCCTTTGAGGTTTTCACGGAAACCTTGCCCTTGGCCGGGATCGACGCTTCGCCCATCACCACATCGATTTTGTTCTTCTTCATCAAATGGCCGATGCCCGAGGACAGCTGTTTGGCCACCCCGCGCGAGCGTTTGACCACCGCGTCCAGGTCATAACCGATCTTGTCAGCCTTCAGGCCGAATTCGGCAGCGCGCTCCATCAGATGGAAAACTTCAGACGAACGCAGCAGCGCCTTGGTCGGAATACAGCCCCAGTTCAGGCAAATGCCGCCCAAATGCTCGCGCTCGACCACGCAGGTCTTCAGTCCCAGCTGCGCCGCACGGATGGCCGAAACATAGCCCCCCGGGCCTGCGCCGATTACAATCACGTCATAGGATTTTGCGGCCATGGTGCCCCCTCGCCCAGAACAGGTTTCAAAAACTAGTTTACCGTTAAACTAGTTTTTTCTGCACTGCAATCATCACGTGCTGCGGCATAGCGGCCATGCAATTTTCGGCCATTTTTGCAACACCAGTCCCTGCAGGCTAGGGCGCAGCCCTCCATCCTTCCAGAACATTCTTGCGGTCTGACGGTAAAACACGCCCCTTTGCAGGGGCAAAAGAAAACGCCGCACTCCTGAAAGAGCACGGCGTTTCGGTTGAAATGGAGGGCTGTCTCAGCCAGCCGTTTGCATCTGCCGCACGGTCTCGCCGTATCCGCCTGCCATCACATAGTCCAGTTCCGGACCGGTGCTGGCGCGGCTCAGCGCTTCATTGCGGTAGGGGAAACGGCCGAACTGCCGGATCACTTCGCGGTGAGCCCGGGCATGCAGCAGGTTGCTGCCGCCGGTTTCCGGCATCCGCTCCATCATCATCCGGATGCAGCGTTCCTGATCGCAAAGGTTCTCGGAGTGCATGAGCGGCAGGTAGAAGAACTGCCGGGCCGGCTCATCAATCTTTTTGTCCCACTTCTTGTTGATCGCCACCTTGGCAGCGGACAGTGCGGCCTTGTCGGAAGCAAATGCCTTGCCTTCGCCGCGGAACATATTGCGCGGGAACTGGTCCATCAGGATGATGTAGGCCAGCGTTCCGCTCGGGTAGGTGAGCCAGAAGGAAAACCTGCCTTCGCAGGCCTCCTCCCAGGTCTTCTGAAACTTATCACGGATCTGTTGATCCATCGCGTCATCCTGCAGATACCATCCCTTCTCCCCGACTTCGTCGAGCCAGAATGCAAGTATCTCTTCGGGACCAGCCATCGGTCGTAACTCCAAGTGTTTTCCTGACCTTAACTTCAGGCCAATTTACATATCCTTTACAAGTAACCTTGGGTCACAAATTGCAACAGACAAGGGTCCTGTGTGAAATAATCCTCACAATTCCCGCTGGTTAGCGCAATCAGCTCTCTTCGGTGGCGGTTTCCTGCTCTTCCAGCTCGGTCTCGATGGCGTATTCTTGGGCAAACTCTACCGCAACCGGCGTTGCCGTCGGTGTCATCACGGTGAAGCTGCCGGTTTCCTCAACCGGAACAGAGGCCCTCTGGGTCGAGCGGTAGGCAGCGTAAGCGGCCATCACAAACATCAGTGCGGCGATGAATGCAAAGAAGCCTGCCGGGCCAAGAACTGCATCCCCCATCAGCCAGCCGGTGATCACCGGGCCGGCGATGGCCCCAAGTCCGTTAATGAATACCAGCCCGCCCGATGCCGCTGCCATATCGTCATGGTCCAGATAGTCGTTGGTATAGGCGATCAGCAGTGAGTAGAGCGGGTTGGACAGCCCGCCGATAAAGAAGGCCGCCACCAGCAGCATCTTGAAATCAGTCCCCAGAACAAAGCCCGCAACCGCGCCGCCGCCGCCCACCAGGGCTACGAACAGGATCAGAACCCGCCGGTCCATCCGGTCAGACAGCCAGCCCAGAGGGTACTGCAGGAAAGTGGCGCCGACATAGAAAGTGGCAATGAAGATCGAAAGCTGCGTAAGGGTCAGGCCCGCCGCAGCGCCATAAACCGCGCTCATGCCGAACTGGGCCGAGAAAACACCGCCCAGAAGGAACATGCCGACACAGCCCAGCGGCGAGATCTTCATCAGTTCTTTCAGCGTCATCGGCTTGGTCGTGTCAAAGGCCGGCGTCGGCGAAATCGACAGCAGGATCGGCCCGAAGGAGATCGAAACCAGGATGGACGCGATGATAAACGCCTCGTAACCCGCGGGATCACCGATCTGGATAAGT
>JBFOLS010000539.1:0-19824 GCA_040830225.1 Leisingera sp. | reverse complement strand
GGGTTCTGCGCCAGCATCTCTGCCGCGATCAGAACCATCCAACCCACACCCAGGGATAGACGCAGACCGGTAAAGATCAGCGGCAGGGCCGAGGGCAGAACCAGCTTGGTGATCTTGGTGTAGGTGTTCATTTTCAGAACTTTGGAGACGTTCACCAGATCCTTGTCGATGGAGGCCACACCCAGCGCGGTGTTGATCAGCGTCGGCCACAGCGAGCACAGGGTCACAGTGATGGCCGAGACCAGGAAGGACTTGGAAAACAGCCCGTCGTTGGCGGCATACAGCGCCGAGACCACCATGGTGACGATCGGCAGCCACGCCAGCGGGGACACGGGTTTGAAAATCTGCACCAGCGGGTTGATGGCAGAGTTTGCAACCGGGGAGAGGCCGGCCAGGATGCCGAGCGGAATAGCCACGGCAGAGGCGATCAGGAACCCGAAGAACACAGTTTGGATTGAGGTCCAGATCTGCTGGTAGTAGGACGGCGCTCCGGTAAAGGGGATGTCCTTGACCCGCTCCGGCTGACCCCGGTCGATGAAACGCTGGTTGCGGGCCTCAACCTTTTCGTAGTGTGCCTGCGCTTTGGCGGCCTTTGCCTGCGCATCGTGGTGCAGGTTCACAGCTTCGGTCCAAACCGCAGACGGACCGGGGATCGCACCCAGAGAGGTCTGCACTTTGGGCGCCAAAGTGCCCCAAAGAACAAGGAAAGCGCCAATAGCAATCAGCGGAACCGCCAGCAAGCGCCAGATTTCCTTCATCTGTGCCTTGGGATTGTCGCCGGCGGCGGCTTTCAGAACCGGGGTGATCCAGGCCAGGCCAAGGACCTGGAACCAGGCGTCCATCTTGTTGATGCGGGTGAAAAGGCGGGCGCGGCGGGCCTCGGAGCCGAGAGTGTCGGGGTCGACGGTGGTCATTTTTAGTCCTCTGCGGATTGCTGGGGAGGGTGCGCTGCTTGCCTTTGCAGGGGCGTCGCCCCGCACGCCTCCCGTGCTGTGTCAGCCCTGAACGGCGTTGCCGACGACGGTTTGACCGGACTTCAATCCGATCGGCAGGCTGTCGATATAGGCGTTGGGCGTTTTGCCATCGAATGGGATGCCGTCGATGATGTCTTCAGCGGGAGTCGGCGCCTTGTAGCCGTCGCTGTCCCAGGGGAAGTCCTCAGGATTGGCAAGGCCCTCATCCACCAGCATTTTGGCAGCTTCCAGGTAGATTTCCGGCTTGTAGACCGACCGGGCGGTCTCGTCATACCAGCTGTCGGGCTTGGGTTCGGCAATCTGCCCCCAGCGGCGCATCTGGGTCAGGTACCAGACCGCGTCGGAATAGAACGGATAGGTGGCGTTGTAGCGGAAGAACACGTTGAAATCGGGGACGTCGCGCTTGTCGCCCTTTTCGTACTCGAAGGTGCCGGTCATCGAATTGGCGATCACCTCGTAGTCGGCACCGACATAATCCGGGCGCGACAGGATCTCGACGGCTTCCGGGCGGTTGGCATTATCGTTTTCATCCAGCCACATGGCCGCGCGGATCAGTGCCTTGACCACGGCACGGGTGGTGTTCGGGTTTTCCTCGGCGAATTCAGCGGAAATGCCAAAGACCTTTTCCGGGTTGTTCTTCCACAGCTCGTAATCTGTGATGACCGGAACGCCGATGCCCTTGAACACGGCCTGCTGGTTCCAAGGCTCGCCCACGCAATAGCCTGAGATGGTGCCTGCCTCTAGCGTCGCGGGCATTTGCGGCGGCGGTGTCACCGATAGGAACGCCTCGGCGCCAATCTGGCCGGTCACGTTTTCAGGCGAGTAATAGCCGGGGTTGATACCACCGGCCGCCAGCCAGTAGCGCAGCTCGTAATTGTGGGTGGAGACGGGGAATACCATGCCCATGTTGAAGGGCTTGCCCTTGGCGTTGAAGTCCTCGATCACCGGCTTCAGGTAGGAGGCGGAGATCGGGTGTGCGACCTTGCCGTCCGCGTCCGTGGGCAGGTTCGGCTTTATCATCTCCCAGACCTCGTTGGACAGGGTAATGCCGTTGCCGTTCAGGTCCATGGAAAACGGCGTGATGATATGGGCCTCGGTTCCATAGCCGATGGTGGCGGCCAGCGGCTGGCCCGCCAGCATGTGGGCCCCATCCAGGGTGCCGTCGATCACGCCATCCAGCAGCACCTTCCAATTGGCCTGCGCTTCGAGCGTAACGAACAGCCCTTCGTCATCGAAGAAGCCCTGCTCATAGGCGACAGCCAGCGGTGCCATGTCTGTCAGCTTGATGAAGCCAAAGGTCAGCACGTCCGTTTCCAGTTCCAGAGGCTCCGCCAGTGCCGGCCCGGCGAGGGCGGTTGTGCCTGCGAGGGCAAGGATCAGGTTTTTCATCGGGTCGGTTTCCTTTGTTTGCTGCGTCCGGAGTATCTGCCGAACAGAAAAAAGCCGCTGACACGCACCGCCGGGAGGAGTGGCGGTGGGTCGAGCGGCTTTGCTCCATGAAACCCGGTCTTCGGGATAAACTCTCAGTCAGGCGCCATTGCCTGTCTGCCGCCAATCTGCCGGAAGATCCGCTTGGCTCCAAAGGTTTCTGTGCGGGTGCGGCGAAAAATGCCGCAATGCAGCGTAACTGTCCGGGAAAGTGCCTGAAAATTCATCAGCTGACGGCCAGGGGAGTAAAAACGCGGCCCTCAAATAACTGGTTTGGGAGCAAATTGCTCCTTTCTGACTTTCCGGCGGCCGGTTTTCAGGCTTCGAACGCACTTCCGAATTTTGAAATGAGCCTAACCAGTCCGCTTTAGCAACGCTCAGGGCAAAGCGGGAGGAAGCCTGCGTACTCAGTGCCTGTTCAAAGGCTGGTTGGAGGTCAAACCGTTTCAGAAGGGAAGCTGCGCTGCGGCCCTCTTCATCGTGTGGCGGCCAGTAGGCCTGCGGCTGTTACCAGCGCTTGCGCCACATCCGCGATGCGTTTGTTCTGATCCATCGCGGCCTTGCGCAAAAGTGCATAGGCCTCATCTTCGCCAATGTTCCGGGCTTTCATGATCATGCCCTTGGCGCGGTCGGTCAATTTGCGATCTTCGAGTGCGCGTTTTGCCTCGGCCAATTCGCCACGCAGCCGTTGCACCACCCTGAAACGCGCGATTGCCGTGTCCAGAACCGGTTTCAGGCGGGAGGGCTGCAGACCGTCAACAACATAGGCCGAGACACCGGCGTCCACCGCAGCTGCGGGCAGCCCGTCTTCGCTGCGGCCGGCAAAAACTGCCACTGGCCTTTCCTTGGGGGAGGCCGCCAGAAGGAACTCCTGGAGCACATCCAGCGAAGGGTCTGCGATATCTATTAGGATGGCGTCCGGGTCCCGAATTTCTATCTGACGCGCGAGGCCGGAAGGCCCCGGGACGACCTGAATGTCGAAGTCCCCGGCGGCACGCAGCCCATCCACGATCATGGAGACTCGCTTGCGATCAGGTTCGGCAACAAGGATGGACAAGGCTTCTGACATGCGGAGAAGCATCCCCCGTGCCGAGGGAAACTGTAAAGAACGGCGCCGGCGAGCGGTCCGCAAACTTTCTGGGAATGCATATGTTATTAGCAGTCTGCCCAGACTTCGAGCTGTGAAAGAACTGGGGGCGCCGAACTGACGTAGCCTGGCTTACATGCAATCATCGGATTGATGCCTCTGCCTGTGGTGAATTGGCAGAGGCGGCAGATACGTGCGCTTGCAGAAGCTCAGCTTTACCCTGCAGGAAAGCAAAACCCCGCCCGGAGCGGGGCGGGGCTAAGACAAGTCGCTGATCGCAGTCTTAGAAATGGAAGCCGATTTTGAGGCCCGCGGCAACCGATGTGTTGTCGCCAAAAGTGGAGGTCAGCAGCGGCGTACGATTGACGATGGTTTGTGCGCTCCCGACCCGGGTCACATTGACACCGCCGGATATGAACATGTTGCCTTTGGAGTATTTGGCACCGATGGTCACGCCAAGCTGCCCGTCTTTCGGGCTGAGATTGGACTGAAAACCGCCCAGCGTCTCTTCATAGCTCACTGCGACGGAACCGGACCAGTTCTCGTTGAACTTCCGCCCAACACCGATCGTGTAGGTCACGCGGTCATCCGCAAATGACACCAGCGGACGGCCGACCAGCGGGGCGCCGGCGAATACAGGCGTGGCCGCTGGAGTTGCAGTGGTATAGCTCAGCGGGGAAATATTGAATTCAGACCAATCCACCCAGCGAACGCCGCCGAACAGCAATGTATCCTTGGCTATGCCAGTCTGAAAGTCGAGGTTCACAGCTTGCGGGGTGTCGATGCTGGTGCTCGAATCCACCGAAAACGGCACTCCGACCGTGAACGTTTCATTGGTGTCCAGATCATGCTCGATCTTAGAGTAATAGGTCAGTGCGATCCGAAGCGCGATATCAGGGATTTCATATGCTACGCCAAGCAGATAGCCGTATCCGTTGTCCCGCCTGCCGTCGGCGGTGTAACTCGCCACAGCCGGGATGGAGACATTTGCCTCCATCGTTTGCAGTCGGACACCGCCGTGAACACTGAAGTTTTGGTTGAACTTGTAGCGGAGGACGCCGGAAATTGCGTTGGCTTCCAGGTCGGCGGTTGCCCCCGCGAATACGTATCCGGTGTTAAACGGGTAGTTTACGTCAGCGCCAAAGGGCTGGTCGAAAATCAGCGCAAAACTCAATCGGTCATTGATGTCCTGCTTATAGGCTGCACCGAATTGGGAATAGCTTCCAGCCATGTTTCCTGAAGCCGCCCCAATCGCCGTTCCGGACACGTCCGGCCTGATATGGCCGATGGAAAACTCAAGGTACTTTCCTTCTTCAAACAGTGCTGCAAGCGGCTGGCCGGATCGGTCAACGCCGCCCGCCAGTGCAACACCGGGCAGCAGCGCTAGCGCCAAGGGCGCAGCGTGGATCTTCTTCATCTGTTCCTCCCTGTACGAAAGCCTTTTCCGGCTTCTTGTTCCAAAACCGTACCCGCCGGATTTCCGGCAAATCAATGCTAACGGCGGGGAAACCTGCCGGAATCGGTCAATTCTGAGCAGTTTTCACCGATTTCTTTGCAACTATATTGAGATAATTGGCAATGCAAATGATTGCTGCGCCGCCCAGCACCCAGGCGTCCAGCGCCTCGCCATAGATCAGCATGCCCAGGATGGCGATTGCAGGCAGCCGGGCGAAATCGACCGGCACCACCACACTTGCGGGGGCCAGCGACAGGGCTGTGGTCAGGCAGAAGTGCGCAGTCAGCCCGGCAATGCCGATCAGCACCAGCCAGGGTAATGTGGCGGCATCAGGCAGCGCCATATCACCGTCCCAGCCTGCGGCCAGCAGTCCCATTACCAGCTGCATCAACGTGAGCCAGAACAGGATTGAGGCGGTTTTCTCGTGCCGGGTCAGGCGCTTTGTCAGAATTGCAGTAAGCGCAAAGAAGACCGCGCAACTGGCAGCAGCCCCGAGGCCGAGGCTCAGAGTATCCGGGCTGGGGCGGGCGACGATCAGGATGCCGGCAAAGCCCAGCCCGACTGCCAGCATTCGCCGCCGGGTGAGGGTTTCGCCCAGCAGGAGCGGCGACAGGATAATGACCCACAGGGGCGAGGTGAACTCCAGCGCAAAGACCTGGGCCAGCGGCACAAGTGTGACGGCCAGGAACCAAAGGTTCTGGCCAGTGAAGTGAAACATGTTGCGAATGAGATGCACGCCCAGCCGGTCCCGGCTCACCTGCTGCCAGCGCCCGGTTGCGGTCAGCAGCGCCAGAACGATCAGCAGTCCCACCAGACTGCGGTAGGCCATGATCTCAAAGGTATCCAGCGTCAGCCCGGCTTCACGCCCGGCAATCGCCATGGCGGAAAAGGAGACGATGGCGCCGACCATCCAGAGAGCTGCAAGCCCTGCGCGTGCTTCGGTGTGTGCCATATCCGTCCCCCGGTTTGTTTGCAGCGAGGAGAGGAGGATTTTCGGACCGGGGTCAAGCAGACATCGTTAAGCCCGGGCCGAATATTCCGTAGGCCCGGGCTTTTCAGAGGTGCTGGAAAGAAAGTACTGCCGTCTTAGGCCGCTGCCCGTGGCTGAAGAGCAGAGGAAAGAGACCTGTTGCTTTTGATATAGGCCGCAGCAGTTGCAACCGGATCAAAGTTCAACCGGTCAAGCAGAGTCCGGATTTCAGCCGTCAGTTCTTCTGTGACCTCGGATTTGTTCCGGGTCGCATTCTTCTTCGCAGGCAGGATGGGTTCTCCGCTATGGCCCAGAGAGGCCAGCAGTTTGGCGGCGCCCTCCGGCTTCGTGGCTTCTTCCAGCTTGGCCTCGACAAAGTTGATCTGCAGCCCGAATTTCAACAGATAATAGGCGTAGCGGGCTTCCATCTCCAAGGCGTACCAGATGGCCCATCCGATCTGGCCCATCTGCCGGAACATTGACGGGTTCACGATCGTATTGGCGTAGTTCATGTCCAGGTACCATTGCCATGGAATGGTAATATTCTGAAAATCGTTGCGGCCGACATAGCTGGCGCATTGCTTGGCCAGGTCACGGCGCAGGATGATAACGGTCGTCCGGTTTCTGATGCTGCTTTCAGCCAGCGCCTCGATCAGGCCGCACTTGCCAAGCGTGTGGTTCGATTCTGCATAAGGGGCTTGCAGCGTGGCCAGCTTGTTTTGCCAGAAATCCCACATTACCCCGTCCATGCCCAGGGAATTGAACCTGCGCATGTGCCTGATTTCCGGCATTGCCGTGCCAAAATCCTCAACGCCCAGCGGTTCATGCACCGAGTTGATGTGCAAATTGTCGCCAAGGAACTGGGCCAGCCACGCGGTGCCGGTCCGCCCGGCTGAGAGGGTGAAAATGAAATCGCTCTGGCTTGACTGTTCCGGTTTGACAGCGGCTGGGGCCGCGCCAGGGCGCTTGTATCCGAACTTCCGGATCTCTGCGGCGCATTGCTCTGCCACTATCTTTGCGGCGCCAGGATGCTGGGAATAAAGGGTGTCGGGATCGGCTCCGGTTTTCGGGCGGAAGGCGCCCTTGGCGCTGAGGCTGGAGAACCGTTCCCACAGCCCCTCGATTCCAAGGGCTGCGATGTCCTCCTCCAGGTGTTCGTAGCGCAGGTAAACATCCAGGGCATCGGGGCCCTCAAGCGGGGCGATGCGCCGGTTCTCGCTGAGCAAGTTTCGGAATTGGTGAACGAACTGTCCGAATGGCACGCCCACTGCGTCAGCCTTTTCCCAATAGTACCGGGAAATCATAGCATCATAGGGGTCGCGCCAGATAGTGACCTTGGTGTAGCTGTCCCAGATATCCTGCGGGATCTGCGCCTTGGCCTGAGCGGCCGGGATGTGGTTGAAAAACTCCGCCGCGGAGGAACTTCCGTCCGGCCATTTTTGGTGCTGATGGTTTTGCGCGCCCTGGTAGCCTAGGGAAGCACGGGTATTTTCGTCATCTGTGGAAATTGGTGTAATAACACTGGTGTCGTCGCAGAAGCTGGACAGTGCGATTTCAAATGATGTGCCGCCGACTTTCTTGGTCTTGATAAAGATGAGCTTCAGCGGGTGGCAAATGATCATTGGATTCTCCAATACCGGCGGTGTTTGGGCAACTATTTCAAAAACACCTGACGGATTGGTTAACCGCTTTCCCCAAGCTTCAATTTTCAACGTGAAGGCGCGGGCAAATGAAAACCCCGGCCATATTGGCCGGGGCGGAATTGTTGTTCAGATCATTCCCACTCGATTGTTCCCGGAGGTTTCGAGGTGATGTCATAGGTGCAGCGGTTGATGCCCTTGACCTCGTTGATGATCCGGGTCGCGGTCTCACCCAGGAACTCGTGGCTGAACGGGTAATAGTCCGCCGTCATGCCATCGACAGATGTGACTGCGCGCAGCGCGCAGGCATAGTCATAGGTGCGCCCGTCGCCCATCACGCCAACGGTGCGGACCGGCAGAATAGCCACGAAGGCCTGCCAGATCTCATCATACAGGTCGTGCTTGCGGATCTGGTCGATATAGATCGCATCTGCCTCGCGCAGGATCTCCAGCTTTTCGCGGGTGATCTCGCCGGGGCAGCGGATTGCCAGGCCCGGTCCAGGGAAGGGATGGCGGCCGATGAACGACTGCGGCAGGCCCAGCTCTCGGCCCAGGGCTCGGACCTCGTCCTTGAACAGTTCACGCAGCGGTTCGACCAGCTTCAGGCCCATTTTTTCCGGCAGGCCGCCCACATTGTGGTGCGACTTGATGGTAACCGAGGGGCCGCCAGAGAAAGACACGGATTCGATCACGTCCGGGTACAGGGTGCCCTGAGCCAGGAACTCGGCGCCTTCGATGGTGTCGGCGTGCTTCTGGAACACGTCGATGAACAGCTTGCCGATGATCTTGCGCTTGGTTTCGGGGTCGGACTGGCCGTCCAGCTCGCCCAGGAACAGATCGCTTTCGTCCGCGTGGATCAGTTGGATGTTGTAGTTGTCGCGGAACATCGCGACAACTTCCTCGGCCTCGTTCTTGCGCAGCAGGCCGTGGTCCACAAAGACGCAGGTCAGCTGGTCACCGATCGCTTCGTGGATCAGGATGGCTGCAACCGAGCTGTCAACGCCGCCGGACAGACCGCAGATCACCTGTTTGTCGCCGACCTGCTCGCGGATCTTTTCGATCATCTGCTCGCGGTAGGCGCCCATGGTCCAGTCGCCCGAGAATCCCGCCAGTTTGACAAAGTTCTCATAGAGCTTGGCGCCGTTCGGGGTGTGGTGCACCTCGGGGTGGAACTGCACCGCGTAGAAATTGCGCGAGACATCGGCGGTGATGGCGAAGGGCGCATTGGGGGAGGTGCCGTATACCTCAAACCCCGGAGCGATCTCGCTGACGTGGTCGCCGTGCGACATCCAGACCTGCTCGCGGTCGGCATCATCTGCAAACCAGCCGTCGAGCAGTTCCAGCCGCTCTACCGCCGGGGTCACATAGGCGCGGCCGAATTCGGCGGTGCCGTGGCCGCTTTCCACCTTGCCGCCCAGCTGGTGCATCATCACCTGTTGGCCATAGCAAATGCCCAGGATCGGCACACCGAGATCAAAGATCTCCTGGGGCGCCCGGGGGGACCCTTCGCGGGTCACGCTGTCCGGCCCGCCAGAGAAGATCACTGCCTTGGGCGCCATTTCGCGCACAAAGTCTGTGGTGACGTTCTGATAGGGATGGATTTCGCAATAGACGTTCAGCTCGCGCAGGCGGCGTGCAATCAGCTGCGTGACCTGGCTGCCAAAGTCGATGATGAGAAGGCGGTCATGAGATGTCTCTGTCATGCACGCGCCATAGGGCAGGAACATGATTTCTGCAAGAGGATTTGGCGCTGCGGCCGCAAGCAGGCCGAGATTTCAAGGGGGCTTTGACCCGTGACTGTGAAATGTATGCCTTGGCCGGCTGCCGTGGTGTAAAATGCTCCGCCAATGTCGCTTTTCAACTTGAATAGCCGTAATCCTGCGGCGCGGTGGCGTGTGGTGGCTATAATACCCTTCGCAATGAAATGCCTGTGGTGAGGATAAACCATGACAGAAGCAGCACCGCGCCGTCGCGCACGGGGCGGCGGCGGCGCCGCCCGCCGCGCAGAACGCACCAGCGTCAAGATCGAGACCGCGAAGTATATCCAGCGTAACATTCCGAACTTTGAAGTTCTGAATGAAGAGGCGCTGGAAATCATCGAATACAACGCGGATACCATCCTGGAAGAGGTCGGCGTCAACTTCGTCGACAACCCGGCTGCGCTGGAGCGCTGGCGCGATGCCGGTGCCGATGTCCAGGGCGAGCGCGTGCGCATCCCCCGCGGTCTGGCCCGCAAGCTGTGCGCGACTGCACCCAGCGAGTTCACCCAGCACGCCCGCAACCCGGAGAAATCCGTGGTCATCGGCGGAAAGAACATGGTGCTGGCGCCGGTTTACGGCCCCCCGTTCGTGCGCGACGCCAGCGGCGGCCGCCGCTATGCGACCATGGACGACTTCAGCAAGTTCGTAAAACTGGCGTACATGTCCAAATGGCTGCACCACTCGGGCGGCACTGTCTGCGAACCCACAGATATCCCGGTGAACAAGCGCCACCTGGACATGCTGCTGGCGCACATGACCCTCAGCGACAAGCCGTTCATGGGATCCGTGACCGAACCCAGCCGCGCGCAGGATTCCGTCGACATGGCGGGCATCCTGTTCGGTGAGGACTTCGTTCAGAACAATACCGTGATGACGTCACTCACCAACATCAACTCGCCGATGACCTTCGACGACGTGATGATGGGGTCGCTGGAAGTCTACGCGAAAAACAATCAGGCCTGCATCATCTCACCCTTCATCGTCGGCGGTGCAATGGCACCCGTTTCGGTTGCTGGCACTCTCACGCAGGTTCTGGCAGAGGTTCTGGCCGGTGTTGCCTATAGCCAGCTGGTCCGCCCAGGCGCCCCGGTGATCTTTGGCGCCATGGTGACCTCGATCGACATGAACTCGGGTGCACCGACCTTTGGTACCCCGGAAGCCTCGCACATCACCTATGGCGCAGGCCAGCTGGCGCGCCGGATGAACCTGCCGTTCCGTTCGGCCGGCTCCTTCTGCGGCTCCAAGCTTCCCGATGCGCAGGCGGCCTATGAGACCGCCAACTCGCTCAACATGGGCCTGCTGTCCGGCGTGAACTTCATGCTGCATTCCTGCGGCTGGCTCGAAGGCGGCCTGGTCGCGGACTTCGAGAAGTTCGTGATGGACGCCGACCAGCTGGGCGTTCTGCACGGTCTGGCCAAGGGCGTCGAAGTGGATGAAAACGCCCAGGCGATGGACGCGATCCGTGAAGTCGGCCCCGGCGGCCACTACCTGGGCTGTGCTCATACCCAGGCCAACTTCAAGTCTGCTTTCTGGAAATCCGAGCTGCTCGACTACAAGCCGTTCGAGACCTGGGAAGAAGAAGGCAGCCGCGACACCTATGCGCTGGCCACCAACCGCGTCGATCATCTGCTGGCCGCTTATCAGCAGCCGGCCATGGATCCGGCCGTCAAACAGGCGCTGGAAGACTTCGTGGCCGAAAAGAAAGCTTCGATGCCCGACGCGTTCATGTAATCGCAAGGGAACGGGTTCCGGCTGGGCTATGCTCCGGCCGGTACGGAACGGCGGCCTGCAGGGGCCGCCGTTTTTGCATCTGTTGCAGCGGAACTGCGCAGATAGGAAGCCTCGCCCGCCAGTGCGATCAGCACGTCCACATGCCGGATCAGAGAATAACCCGCTTCTCCGGTCTTGCGGGCATCGTTCATCAGGCACTCCATCTCGAGAAGCCGCATCACGGCGGCAGCGGGACGGGGCAGCACGCCGTAACCCAAGACCCGGCGCAAGTCGCGCTTGCGGCAATAGTGCTGCGCCCCCAGGCGGGCAGCGCGCGCCAGGATCCGCGGGCGGCGGAGCAACGTGAGCCGGCTGAATACATCCTGCATTGTCCTCTCCTTTTCTATCACTTCAGGGGTTTTGCTATAACACAACCTATTGTGGTGTTGCGGATGTGCCGCTACCGGCGAACGGTGCGTTTCGTGATGATTATTCATTTTCTGGAAACAATAGCGCCTGATCTGAATTTCTGTTCAAAATCAGTCGGGTGATTGTGAAGGATTTTGCGGGGGAGTGAGTGCTGCTGGCGGGTGGGTCCGACTGACGACCGGGGGTCAAGAAACATGCAAGAAATACCGTTCTCACCCTTGCCTGACTGGGTGCCGTTGGAGACATGCCGCTACCTTCAGCACACAGAGGCAGGACGGCCGATCCGCCAGCTGGCGCGCAAGGCAGGCTGCCACCCTTCGACCATTTTACGGCAAGTGCGGCGGGTAGAGGTGCTGAGGGATGATCCGCTGATTGACGAGGTTCTGACCTATCTGGCCGGCCGCTACCAAAAGGGATCGCGTAAATCGGGTATTGCCAAAGGCGCAGGGCGCGGGCTTGCGTCCGGTTTCGAGCGGGAAGCGGCGAGCGTACTGACGCTGCTCTGCCGCGGCGGTGCGGTTCTGGCAGCAGCAAACGAGATGAAAATGGCCGTCGTGGTGCGCGAAGGCCATGATGCGGACGGTCAAGAAGTGGCCGTGTCGCACCCATTGGCGGGAGCCATGGCCCTTACAGGCTGGATCACCTGTTCCCGCAAAGGCAGGGTCAGCCGGTACGCCATCACGCCCGCAGGCCGCAATGCCCTGAACCGGATTATTGCCGAGCAGGAAAACCGGGCCCGGGCACGGCTGGAGGGCGGCTTTGCCGAAGCCCAGGCGCCATTTCTGGCGCCGGAGCCCGCCGGGGACAAGACCGGCTATGGCCGCAAACCGCGTTACGGCAGTGCGGAGACACCGCTGGAGATGCTGGCCCGGTTGGCCGATAAGGAGGGCAACCCTTTCCTGACCCCAGGCATGGTCGGCGCCGGGAAACGCCTGCGCGAGGATTTTGAACTGGCGCAGATCAACAGCCTCCTGATGCAGGAGAAGCTGCATTTCTCACCGGGCTGCCGCGCCATGCGCAGCAGCAGCCAGGAGGCCGGTGCCGCCGCGCATAAACGCATGACCGAGGCGCTGCAGACGCTTGGAGCAGGCTTGAGCGATATAGCCCTGCGCTGCTGCTGCCATCTGGAAGGGCTGGAAACCGCCGAGCGCAATTTGGGCTGGCCAGCGCGTTCAGGCAAGGTGGTGCTGCGGATCGCGCTGCAGCATCTGGCGGAATACTACGGCGAGGCTGGTGCAGAGCAGCCCGAGTTGATTGGCTGAATGATAAGGCGCCAAACAAAAACGGGCCCGCTTGCGGCGGACCCGTGAAACTGCCGTATTCGGCAAAGCCTTAGGCAGGAACCGCTGCCTTGGCTTCTTTCAGGTGGTTCAGAACGGTCTCCGGGGAGGAGACGCCATAGGGGTCTTCGCCGTGGTTGTCGGACAGGCCCGGCTCTTCGAACCATGCTTCGACGACGCCGTTGTCGACGATGGCTGCATAGCGCCAGGAGCGGTTGCCGAAGCCCAGGTTGTCCTTGGCGACCAGCATGCCCATCTTGCGGGTGAACTCGCCGGAGCCGTCCGGGATCACGTCCACGTTTTCCAGCTCCTGAGCGCGCGCCCAGGCGTTCATCACGAAGCTGTCGTTCACCGACATGCAGTAGATGGCGTCGATTCCCTCGGCCTGGAAGTCGGCAAAGCCTTTTTCAAAGCCCGGCAGCTGGTAGGTGGAGCAGGTCGGGGTGAAGGCGCCCGGCAGCGAAAACAGCACAACGCGCTTGCCTGCAAAGTAGTCAGCAGTGGTCTTGTCTTCCCAGCGGAAGGGGTTCGGGCCTTCGATCGACTCGTCGCGCACGCGGGTGTGGAAGGTCACGTCGGGCAGCTTAACGCCAGCTTTCATTTCGGGATGCTCCTGAAGGTGGAAGTTCGTTCGGCGCGAAGGCTTAAAATGATTCTAAGTCGGCTTCAACAATTTCATGAGCACGAAGTGAAGGTTCTGCGCAAACGCCGCAGCGCGCGGCGCAGAAGCGCCGCCAAACCGGCAGAACGCGGCACCCGAATTCTGCCTATCCCGTTGGCATGCGGCTGGAAATGCCTAGGCAGCGGCCTTCTTGATGGTCACCGTGGTGCCGCGGATCTTGCGCTCGGCGGCGGTTGTCAGGTCGTTGAACCGCTTCAGTGTCGCCAGCAGCTTCTTCTTGTCCTTTGAGTCATTTATGGCGCCCGGGAATTTCTTCTTGGCCGTCTGGTACTGGTCGTTGATCTTCTTCAGATCCTTGAACTTCGCCGCTGCAGCCTTCAAGTCCGGTGCGGCCGCCTTCAGATCCTTTCCGGCCTTTTCAATGGCTGCGACGCAATGGCCATTGATCGACTTCACCAGCGCGCCGACCCGCGTGGTGTATTTTTTCAGGTTCCGGTCCACCAGCAATTGCGGCAGTTCGGTGGCGTCCAGCTTCTTGTCGTGCGAGGCATCGCTTTCCTTGAGGATCTTGTCGACGGTCTTGTTGAAATTCGCGGCATAGAATTTCTGGGCCGCGTTCAGCTTACCCTCATACTGGACCGCTTTCTTCACTTCGGCTGCTTCCTTGGCGAGGGTGTCGCGAAGACTCTCAATGTCCTTCTTGGAGGATGAGGATTTGGAGCGCTTTTTCAGGTCCTTGTCGATGTCTCCGAGCAGTTTCTGGATCTTTGTGAGATGGGCCTGCGCGTCCTTGCAGAAGCCCAGCATCGCGTTCAGTTCCTCCTGGTGTATGTCGGTGGCCTTGTTCCAGGTCGTCAGACCGTCCTTGAAGTGTTTGTTCTTCTGCAGATCGGCCATCTTCTTGGACTCGACACCGTCCTTGCGGGCCTTGGCAAGGCTTTCCCGGAAATAGTCCTCGCCCTCCCAGGCATTGCCCAGCGAGATGCCCACACGTTTTTTCAGTTTTTCACCTTCAGATGTGGTGAATTTCTTGGTCCCGGCGGCCAGTTTCTTGTGTTCCGCTTTGAACTTCTCCAGCTCCTTTGCCATGGGTCCCTCCCTGAACGTTTTAACGGCGCATTCTCCTAACACAGCTAGATTATGTGTTCCGCAGCGGCGTTTTGGCAAAAGAAAACGGCAAAAATTCCGTGTATGAGCCATGTCAAGGAAGCAAGGCAGGGTTGCTGATAGCCGGGTGTCAACGCTCGAGAGCTATGTTACACCTTGGCCAACAAAGAAGCCGGAAGGGAAAAACCACGTGCGAGACCTGAAAATCCCCGAGCAGCGCCATCCGGAAAAGGCGCACCGCCCCGACAACGCTCAGCCGAAAAAGCCAAGCTGGATCCGGGTCAAGGCGCCGGGCGGCCAGGGGTATGCGGACACGCACAAGATCATGCGCGAGCACAAGCTCACCACCGTCTGCGAAGAGGCGGGCTGCCCTAATGTCGGCGAGTGCTGGAGCCAGGGCCACGCCACCATGATGATCATGGGCGAGGTTTGTACCCGCGCCTGTTCCTTCTGCAACATCGCCACCGGCAAGCCGCCTGAGGCGCTGGACGTGTTCGAGCCGGGCCGGGTCGCCGATGCGGTTCAGAAACTTGGGCTGAACCACGTGGTGATCACAAGCGTGGACCGCGACGATATCGAGGACGGCGGTGCCGAACATTTTGCCCAGACCATCCGCGCGGTACGGCACCGTTCGCCGGACACCACCATCGAAATCCTGACACCGGACTTTCTGAAATGCGACCCGTCGGTTCTGGAAACCGTGGTCGAAGCGCGCCCCGACGTCTTCAACCACAACCTGGAAACCGTTCCAGGCCTTTACCCGGAGGTCCGCGCAGGTGCCCGCTATTTCCACTCGCTGCGGCTGCTGCAGCGGGTCAAGGAGCTGGACCCGTCGATGTTTACCAAATCCGGCATCATGGTCGGCCTGGGCGAGGACTCGCAGGCGGTAAAGCAGGTGATGGACGATATGCGTGCAGCCGACGTCGATTTCCTGACCATCGGCCAGTACCTGCAGCCGACGCCCAAGCACCACGCGGTGGACCGATTCGTGACGCCCGAGGAATTCAAAACCTATGAAAAAGCTGCCTATGGCAAAGGTTTCCTGATGGTCTCTGCGACTCCGCTGACGCGTTCCTCCTACCATGCAGGCGATGACTTTGCCCGCCTGCGCGATGCCCGTAACAAGAAGCTGGGCCTCGCATGACGCTCGAGCGTTTGGCGCGGCTCACCCGGCTGCGCCATGCTCTGCACCAAATCCCCGAGGTCTCGGGTGCTGAGGAAAAGACCGCCGCCATGGTGGTGGACTACCTGCGTTTACACGAACCTGACCATCTGCTGACCGGCCTCGGCGGCCATGGTGTTGCCGCGATCTATGACGGAACGGCTAAGGGTCCTACGGTGCTGATCCGCTGCGAGCTGGACGGGCTTCCGATCGAAGAGCTCTCGGATCAGCCCTACCGCTCGGTCCATGCGGGCCGCGGCCATCTTTGCGGCCACGACGGTCATATGACCATGGTGGCTGCTTTGGCCGAGGATTTGCATGTCCGCCGCCCGGCCAAGGGCCGTGTCGTGCTGCTGTTCCAGCCCGCCGAGGAGACAGGCAAGGGGGCGCCCGCAGTGATCGCTGACCCAGCGTTCCCGCAGATCGCACCGGACTATGCATTCTCGCTGCACAACCTGCCGGGGCTGCCAGTAGGGCAGGCGGCGCTGTGCGCCGGCCCTGCCAATTGCGCCTCGCGCGGGATGCGGATCAAGCTGACCGGCAAGACTTCCCACGCCGCCGCGCCGCAGGACGGGGTGTCGCCCGCCAGTGCCGTCGCGCAATTGCTGCCGGGATTGGCGGCACTGGCCGACGGCGGGGATCTGGGGCCGGAGTTTGCTTTGGTTACCCTGACCCATGCGCATCTGGGAGAGGCCACATTTGGCATCGCGCCAGGCTATGGCGAAGTATGGGCTACCCTGCGCACAGCTACCGACGCCCGTATGGGCCAGCTGATTGCGGACGCCACTGCCCTCGTAGAACAGGCCTGCGCGGCGGAGGGCCTGTCGTTCTCCCTCGAATTCGACGACGTTTTCGAGGCTTGCACCAACCATCCCGAGGCGGTGGCCATCCTGAACGCTGCCAGCGCGGCCGCAGGCCATACCATGCAAATTCAGGATAGGCCCCAGCGCTGGTCTGAGGATTTCGGTCAGTTCGGCAAGCAGGCAAAAGCCGCGATGTTCTGGCTCGGCTCTGGCGAAAATCAGCCGCAGCTGCACAATCCGGATTATGATTTCCCTGACGCCGCCATCCCGGTGGGCGCAGAGATTTTTGCCCGGGTCATTGATGAGCTGCTGAACAAGGAAACGGGCGGCAACCGGTAGGGTTCCGCCCGAAACGTCATCTGTCGGCGCAGTGAGATGCGCAGGTGGCACGTGTGCCGGACCCGGTTCGGGGTCGGGTCAGTCCTCGCCGGTGAACCGCACCTTTCCGATATGCGGCAGGTTCCGGTTGCGCTGCGCATAGTCGATTCCGTAGCCGACAACAAACTCGTCCGGGATCTCAAACCCGATCCAGTCGGCGCGGAAATCCACTTCGCGCCGCGATGGTTTGTCCAAGAGTGCAATGGATTTCAGCCGGGCTGGTTCGCGGCTTTTCAGCAGGTTGACCACATGGTTCAGCGTATGGCCGGTGTCGACGATATCTTCGACAACCAGCACGTCGCGCCCTTCAATGGCGCCGCGCAAGTCCTTGAGAATGCGCACTTCCCGGCTGCTCTCCATGGCGTCTCCGTAAGAGGAGGCTTCCAGAAAGTCGACTTCGATCGGCAGATCCAACTCGCGGACGAGGTCGGCGATAAAGACAAAACTGCCGCGCAACAGGCCCACCACGACCAGTTTGTCGGTCCCCCCGAACTCGCGGTGGATTTCCGCGCAAAGCTCTTCGATCCGCGCCGCGATGGCTTTGGCTGAAATCATCACATCAATGACATATGGACGCTGTGACATGGCTGCCCCCTTGAATTTCCCGCGCGTACATAGGACATGACGCTGCACAATAGTAGCAGAAAATCAGCAGGCCGATGCCCACACATTCGGAAACCCGCCAGATGCCTTATTCGGCGCAGCAGATGTATGATCTGGTGGCCGACGTTGCGCGATACCCGAAATTCCTGCCCTGGTGCGCAGCCGCCCGTATCCGCAGCCGCGCGCCGCTGGGGGAGGCGGAGGTTATGGAGGCGGATCTGGTAATCTCCTTCAAGGTGTTCCGTGAACGCTTCGGCAGCCGGGTAACACTGTTCCCGGATGAGAGAAAAATCGACACCGAGTATCTGGACGGCCCGTTCCGCTACATGAAGTCCCACTGGATCTTCAACCCGCGCGAGGACGGCGCCTGCGACGTATCCTTCTTTGTCGATTTCGAGTTCAAGAACGCGGTGCTGCAGGGGATCATCGGAGTTGTCTTCAATGAGGCTATGCAGCGTATTGTGCGTGCTTTTGAACGCCGGGCAGCTGAGCTCTACGGGTGAAAACGGAAGGCTGAACAATCAATTGACCTAAAGCGGGCTTTAAGTCGTACCACCAGCCGGAAACGATTTTTCCAACGGAAAGGACCAACCCGCAATGGAACAGGATTTCTGGCAGGCGCGCTGGCGCGAGAACCGCATCGGCTTTCATGAAGGTGCGCCGAACTCTCTGCTGACCAGGCACTTCGCCCGGCTGGGCCTGATGGCGGGCCAATCCGTCTTTGTGCCTCTCTGCGGCAAAGCGCTGGATCTGGACTGGCTTTTGAAGCAGGGGCTGCGGGTCATGGGGGCTGAGTTCAACCAAGGCGCTGTCGAGGAGGTCTTTGCACGCCAGAGGCTTGAGCCCAAAGTTGAGAAGCAGGGGGAGCTGTTGCGGTACAATTCGGGCGCGCTGACGTTATTTGCCGGTGATTTCTTTGCCCTCACCGCTGCGCAGGCCGGCCCCGTGGATGCAGTTTATGACCGGGCAGCGCTGGTGGCAGTAAAGCCCGAAGATAGAACGGCTTATGCGGCGCATCTCAATCAGGTCACGAATACTGCGCGGCAGCTGCTGATCGGTTTCGATTATGACCAGTCACTGATGGAGGGACCGCCGTTTTCCGTGCCAGGGAGCCTTGTTCAGACGCTTTATCGGGGCACACATGCGATTGCCCTAGCTGAGGAACGCCCCGCGGACGGCCGGATCGGCGAACGCTGCAATGCGCTGGAGCAGGCCTGGCTGCTCACGCCTCTTACCTGAGGCCCCTGTCCAGAAACGAAAAGCGGGCCCCCGAAGGGTCCCGCCCGGCGCAAAATGAGCACCGTTTGCCGTGAGTGGCGGCATTCGTCATAGCCGGGGTCAGCTGTTCATGTCGTAGGCGCGCTCGCCGTGAACAGACAGATCGAGGCCGTTGGTCTCGCTTTCAAGATCGACGCGCAGGGATGTGATCAAAGCCGTGATCTTCACCAGTGCGATGGTTACCACCACGGTGAAGATGCCGACGATCACCAGCGCGCCCAACTGAGCGGCCCAGGCACCGGCGCCGAAGACAGCGATCATGATGGTGCCGAAGATCCCGCCGACGCCGTGCACGGCAAAAACATCCAGGGTGTCGTCGATCTGCATCTTGTTGCGCACCAGGTTGACCATCTCCTGGCAGAGAACGCCAGCCACAGCACCGATGATCAGCGCTTCCATCGGGCCGACAAAGCCGGAGGCCGGGGTGATCGAGGCGAGGCCAGCGATGGTGCCGGTGACCAGGCCGACCAAAGATGCCTTGCCGTATTTAATCTTCTCCCAAAGCGCCCAGGTGAGCGACGCGGTGGCCGCAGAGATATGGGTCACGGTCAACGCCATTGCTGCACCGCCATCGGCTGCCAGCTGGGAGCCGCCGTTGAAGCCGAACCAGCCGACCCACAGCATTGCGGCACCGATCATCACATAGCCCGGGTTATGCGGCGGGATAGCGCGGTTTTTGCGCGGGCCAAGGAAGAAGGCAATGATCAGTGCAGCCAGGCCAGCTGTCTCATGTACCACGATGCCACCGGCAAAATCCTTGACGCCGGTCTCACCAAAGATGCCGCCATCCGCCAGGAAGCCGCCGCCCCAGATCCAGTGCACCACCGGTGCATAGCACAGGAGCATCCAGAGCCCGGAGAATACAAGGACGAAGCCGAAGCCCACGCGCTCCACATAAGCGCCGACGATTAGCGCGGGCGTGATGATTGCAAAAGTCATCTGGAAGGCAAAGAACAGAACCTCGGGCAGGGTGCCAGACAGGCTGTCGGCAGTGAGGCCGTTCAGGAACATCTTGTCCAGGCCGCCCCACAGGCCGGAGGTGCCGCTTCCGAAGGCAATTGTGTAGCCGAATGCCAGCCATAGAACGCTCATCAAACAGGCAATGGCATAGCAATGCATGAAGACGCTGAGCACATT
>JBFOLS010000538.1:0-38712 GCA_040830225.1 Leisingera sp. | reverse complement strand
TTGACGTTGCCTGCTTCCTGCGCGCGGAAGGCGTCGGACAGGTTGTTGACACCTCCCATGACTTCACCGGCGATGACGGCCTTCATCGCCGCTGCGCCGCCGCCTTTGGTGGGGATATAGGCCATCTTCACGCCGGCCGCTTTTTCGATCTGAAGGGCCGCGATGTGGTGGCCGACAAACAGGCCTGCGCCTGAGAAGGTCAGCTTGCCCGGGTTTTCTTTCGCGTGGGCAATCACATCCGCCATTGAGTTGAAGGGGCTGTCAGCCGCCACGACGAAAACTGCCGGGTCGGCGCCCCAGTTGGCGATGCGCTCAAAGCTGTCCGCGGAATAGGACACGCCGCCCTTGATCGACTGGGCAATGAAGTGCGGCACATTGTAGGCCGCCAGGGTATAGCCGTCCGGGTCAGCCTGTGTTGCAAACCAGTTCCAGCCGACACGGCCGCCCGCGCCGGGCTTGTTGATGATGGCGATGGGCATCCCCAGCGCGTCCTCGTTGCCGGCGGTCATGGTGACGATCCGTGCCTGGAAGTCGGTGGCCCCGCCGGCCCCGTAAGAGACCATCATCAGGATCGGCCGTTCCGGGTAGTCCTCGGCCGTGGCGGTGCCTGCCAGGCCCATCAGCGCTATGGCGGCGCTTGCAATCAGTTTCTTCATTTTCTTCTCCTCCCTATTGGTTTCGGACCGGGCTTGAGCCGGTCAGAACAGAATTTCTCGCGGCGTGTAGACGCTCAGCAGCTTGGCAAACAGGCCGTACATCACCGCCACGAACACGGCTGTGATCAGTGCGCGCTTGACCCAGGTCTTTCCTTGCGAATGCGGCGCCGGGTCGTAGAGCGACAGCAGGATGAAAAAGGCGATGGCAGTGGCGGTGTAGAAACCCAGCGCCTTGGCTGCCCAGAAGACATAGAACGCCATCACCGCCAGCCCCGGCACCATGCTGATGAACATGGTGCGCGAGATGCCCGAGCCGACCTTGCTGAGACCCAGGACCGCCTTGCCGAAGGTCCAGCCCGCCAGCACCACGAAGACGGATGCAATCAGGCGCGGGAACAGGAAGGCTTCGGCGGGGGCTTGGGTGTAGCTGACCCAGGCGACCCAGATGCCGGTGGCAAAGACCAGGCCGGAGCCAAGGATGTGCTGAGACCGGTTCATGCCTGTGCCTCCTCTTTGGTGATGTAGCGGCGGGTCCGCAGCTCCATCCAGGCCGAGTAGGCGATGGAGGCAGCGACCACGGCGATCAGGAAGATGTTCAGCCCGCCAGTCAGGAAATAGCTGGCTTTGCCGATGGTGGCGTCAGCGATCATGCCGCCCTGGATGAAGTTCGACTCCGCGATCGGGCCCAGGATCAGCCCCAGCACCAGCGGCGCGGCGGAAAAGCCGAAACGCTCCAGGAAGTACATGCCTATGCCCAGGCAGGCCATTACATAGACGTCGCCCATCGAGCTTTGCACCGAGTAGGCGCCAAAAACGGAGAGGGCGAGCACGATGGCGGCCATCGCCGATTGCGGCACCTGGGCGACACGGGCGGCGAGGCCTGCCACGTAGAGGCCGAAGAGGCACATCAGGACCTGGCCCACCAGCATCGAATTGATGAAGGTCCAGGCCACATCCGGGTGGTTGTCGAACAGGTCGGAACCGGGGAAGATGCCGTGGATCAGCAGCCCGCCCAGCAGCACCGCGGCGGTGGGGCTGCCGGGGATCGACAGTGTCAGCAGCGGCACCAGCGAGGGGCCGACCATGGCGTTGTTGGCGGATTCCGCGGCGATGACGCCTTCGCTGTGGCCCTGGCCGAATTTCTCTTTCTCCGAGGAGAACTTCTTGGTCTGGTCATAGGCCACCAGCCCGGCGATCTGGCCGCCGACGCCGGGGATCAGGCCGATGATGGAGCCGGTGATGGTGCCGATGCCCAGGGCTCGCGGACGGCGCAGCAGTTCCTTGGTGGCGTCCAGGACTGAGTGTTTCTGCACCTCGATCACTTCAGCGCCGCTCGCGCGGCGGCCCTTGGCGAACATGGTCAGCACCTGCGGGATGGCAAAGAGGCCGATGAGGGCTGCAATGATGTTGATGCCGCCGCCGAGGGACGGGTGGAAGATAAAGCGCTGGGCGCCCATGATGTCGTCAAAGCCGATGGTGGCGAGCCACAATCCGATGCAGCCGGACAGCAGGCCTTTGACGACGGAGGCCGAGTCCAGCGAGCCGATCACCGTCACGCCCAGGATCGCCAGCCAGAACAGATGCGAGGGGCCGAAGGCCAGCGCCCACTGGGCCAGCAGAGGTGTCAGGAAGATCAGCAGCAGCACGCCGAAAATGCCGCCCACGGCCGAGGCCAGGAAAGACAGCTGCAGCGCCTTGGCGCCTTTGCCCTGCTTGGCCATCTTGTGGCCGTCCAGCGTGGTGGCGATATTGGCAGGCGCACCGGGGATCTTCAGCAGGATCGCACTGACCGCGCCGCCGGCCACGGTTGAGGTATAGGCCGCTCCCAGCAGGATCAGGCCATGAACGGCTTCCAGGTGGAAGGTGAAGGGGATCAGCAGTGCCACTGCCATAGTGGGGGAAAGCCCCGGGGTTGCCCCCAGGATCAGCCCGCCAATCGTGCCGCCCAGAAGCAGCAGGAATGACAGCGGTGAGAATACGTCTCCGAAGTAAAATATGAAGTCCATTCGGGGCCTCCCAACCCGGCTGATCGCGCTTTATGCATTTCTTGACAATTCAGGTTAGGCCATGAAAATAGTATTGCAAACGTTTTCATAAATCTTGCCGGGGAAGGACAGATTGTGGCGCCAAAACAAAAGGGTAACGTGGATATCGTTGCGGTGGCAAAGGCTGCAAAAGTGTCGCCCTCCACAGTGTCTCGCACCTTCAATCACCCCGATCTGGTGAGCCCCGCGACTCGCAAGAAGATCACCCGCGCAGTGCAGAAGCTGGGCTATGTCCGGAACCGTGCGGCGCAGATGATGCATGGCAAGCGATCAGGCACCATCGGGCTGGTGGTGCCGACCATCAATCATGCGATTTTCGCCGAGGTGATCCAGGCGTTTTCGGATTCGATCGACAAGGAGGGGTTCAGCCTGCTGCTGGCCTCGCACGGGTACGATCTGGACCGGGAGTACGCTATGGTGCGCAAGCTGATGGAGCACCGGGTCGACGGGGTGGCGCTGATCGGGCTGGAGCATTCCGATGCCACTGCCCGGCTGATTGCGCAGCAGGAAACCCCGGCGATGGCGATCTGGAACTATGCGGATGACTCGGAGCTACCCTGCGTTGGTGCCGACAACCGGCAGGCGGGGCGGATGGCGGCGGAACATCTGCTGGAACTGGGGCATCGGGACATCGGCCTGATCTTCCCCGATACACGCGGCAACGACCGGGCCCGCCACCGGCTGACGGCGGCAGTGGAAGCGCTTGAAACACATGGTATTTCCGTGCCGGAAAACAGGATGTCCGAAGCGCCTTACAGTGTCTCGCAGGCCAAGCAGGCGGCTTTGGAGCTGCTCTCAGGGCCGTCACGCCCGACCGCTTTGCTTTGCGGGAATGATGTGATCGCCCAAGGCGCGCTGTACGGGGCGCAGAAATGCGGGCTGCGGGTTCCCGAGGAACTGTCGATTATGGGAATCGGCGACTTCAAAGGCTCGGCGGATATCGAGCCCGGCCTCACCACGGTGCGGATTCCGGCGGAAACCATCGGAACGCTCGCAGGCGAGCGGTTCACCGGCTATATCACCTCGGAGGCCCCGGAGATGTTCAAACTGTGCTGTGAGCTGGAGCCTATCCTGCGCGGCACCACCGGACGGCCATGAGGAGGGCAAAACCATGAAATTCGGTTTTATTGGAACCGGTGTGATCACCGAGGCAATTGTGACCGGCCTGCTGAAGCAGGAAGGGGCAGCGCATGAGTTCCTCTTGTCCGAGCGCAGCCATGCGGTCTCAAGCAGGCTGGCCGCGTCTTCGGCCCAAGTGCAGGTCACGGCAGACAATCAGGAAATTGTAGACCGGGCGGATATACTGTTCCTCGCGGTGCTGCCGCAGGTGGCGGAGGAAGTGATCCAGCCTTTGAAATTCCGGGCAGGTCAGAAGGTGGCCAGCTTGATTGCAACGGTGACGCATGAGCGGCTGCAGCAGTGGATTGGTGAGGATGTGGAGGTTACCCGCGCGATTCCATTGCCCGCCGTGGCCGAGGGATGCGGCGTGACAGTTCTGTTTCCGGCGGATGAGGTGTTGTCCGGCCTGTTCTCCGGGCTGGGCACGGCGGTGACAGCAAGCACTCTGGAGGAGTTCGACGCCTATGCCGCTGCCAGCGCCCTGATGGGCACCTATTTCGGGGTGCTGGAAACTGCCGCGGGCTGGCTTGCGGCCCAGGGCTGTTCCGGAGCAGGCGCGCAGGCTTACCTGACCGGGGTTTTCAGCGGGCTTGCGAAGCGGGCCGAAGCGGACACCGGCACCACTTTCGCTGCCTTGCGCGAGGGGCATTCCACTCCGGGAGGTCTGAACGAGCAATTGTTCCGGGTCTTTGACACTGCAGGCGGCAGCAAGGCGCTGACGGAAGGTTTGGACAGTGTCGCGGCACGGCTGCAGGCGGCCCGGTCATAACCCACTGGGCCTCAGGCCGGCAGGTCGGCGGACAGATCGCAGGACTGGATGAAAGCACAGCATTCGTCGGTCAGTGCGGCAAAGCGGGTCTGCTCACGCTGGTAGAGGTAGACCTCACGTTTGTCCGGCAGATCGGCGAAGGGGCGGAAAGCGGTGGTTTCCGGCATGAAGCGGGCCACGGTCTGGGGCAGCACCGTCACCCATTTTCCGGTCCGCACCATGGTGATCAGCGAGTGGGTATTATGAATGGTCACATCCGCTGAACCGCTGGCTTCGACAAAGCGCTCGTTCCGGATCAGATCACACAGGGCATTGCGCACGAAAGACGCGCCGGCGATGTCGGCGATCACCGGCGGGCGGTCCTGCATCACCAGCGGGTGGTCGGTGGAGCAGACCAGCCCGAAGCGGTCCTCGAACAGCGGCACTGCCTTGACCCCGTTCACCGGGTGGCGGCCGGAGGCAATGCCGATGTCCGCCTTGCCCTCGGCCAGCGCGTCAAGCACCTGCTGGGTGTCGGTGTCGCGCAGCTCAACCTTCAGGCCGGGGTAGCGCGCGGTCATGTGTTCCAGCACCGGCGGGAACACCAGTGCCGCGACAGACGGAACTGAGACGATGCGGATTAGCCCGTGGATCGCTTCTGCCGCCATCTCGATGCTCTGCACGGTCTGATCGAACTGGCGCACCTGTTTCTGGGCCAGTTCAAAGACTTGCTCGCCCAGCGGTGACAGTTGGTTCTTGCGCTCGCCTTCGAACAGCTTCTTGCCCAGATGCTCCTCCATCTGCTTCAGCGTCATCGAGACGGCGGACTGGGTGCGGCCCAGCCTGTTGGCCGCCTCCGATAGGTTCCCGGTCTGCGCTACTGTGCAGAAGGCGCGCAGCATTTCGATCTTCAAAGACATGGCTTCAGTTTTCTTGAAGTTTCTTTCAGTTTATTGAGTTTGACTGATGCGGTCCGCGGAGTCCATCCTGCTGCAAACCTGAATTTCAGCATCTGGGGCTCGTACCGTGACCAAACTGAACCTGATTGCCGGCGAATGGCTGGCTGGCGAAAGCGAAATCGAAAACCGCAACCCGTCGGATCTGAGCGACCTGGTCGGCATGTTTGCCCAGGCCAGCAGCGACCAGTTGGAAGCCACTCTGGATCAGGCGCAGATTGCGCAGCGTGAATGGGCCGCCTACGGGCTGGAGCGCAAGCAGGCGGTTCTGATGAACATCGGCAACGAGCTGATGCAGCGCGCCGAAGAGCTGGGCACGCTTCTCTCCCGCGAGGAAGGCAAGCCGCTGGCCGAGGGCAAAGGCGAAGTCTACCGGGCAGGGCAGTTCTTTACCTACTATGCCGC
The DNA here is from genome assembly GCA_040830225.1 of Leisingera sp. GTDB lineage: Bacteria > Pseudomonadota > Alphaproteobacteria > Rhodobacterales > Rhodobacteraceae > Leisingera. The sequence continues at coordinate 32,783 of JBFOLS010000538.1, read as the reverse complement.
CGAAGTTCTGCGCCAGATCGGTGAAAACGCCGACTCCGTGCGCCCGGACATCGAAGTCGACGTGCGCCGCGAGGCGGTGGGCGTTGTGGCGATCATCTCGCCCTGGAACTTCCCGACCGCAACCGCGTCCTGGAAAATCGCGCCGGCGCTTTGCTACGGCAACGCGGTCGTCTGGAAACCGGCGAACATCACCCCGGCATCTGCCGTTGCCCTGACCGAAATCATTGAACGCCAGGACATCCCCAAAGGCCTGTTCTCGCTGGTCATGGGCTCGGGCCGTTCGATCGGCCAGCGCCTGGTGGAAAGCCCCAAGGTGAATGCGATCTCCTTCACCGGCTCTGTGCCGGTCGGCAAGGGCATTGCCATGGCTGCTATCCAGAACCTGACCAAGGTGCAGATGGAGATGGGCTCCAAGAACGCCCTTGCCGTCATGGACGACGCCGACCTGGATCTGGCCGTCACCCTGGCGCTGGGCGGCGCCTTTGGCGGCACCGGTCAGAAATGCACCGCCTCCTCCCGGCTCGTGGTCCACGAAGCCGTGCACGACGCCTTTGTTGAGAAACTGGTGGCCGGTGCACAGGCAATGAAAGTGGGCCACGCGCTGGAAGCGGGTGTGCAGATGGGGCCGGTGGTCAGCGAGCAGCAGCTGAACGAGAACCTGGCCTATGTCGACCTTGGCAAATCCGAAGGCGCGGAACTGGCCTGCGGCGGCCAGCGTCTGGAGATGCCGACCGAGGGTTTCTACATGTCCCCGGGCGTGTTCCTGAACACCACCAACAACATGCGCATCAACCGCGAGGAAATGTTCGCGCCGCTGACAAGCGTGATCAAGGTTGGCAGCTACGATGAGGCGCTGAGCGTGGTGAACGACACCAACTTCGGCCTGACCTCCGGCATCGTCACCCAGTCGCTGGCCCGTGCCACCCACTTCCGCCGCAATGCGCGCACCGGTGTTGTCACCGTCAACCTGCCGACCGCAGGCACCGACTACCACGTGCCCTTCGGCGGCCGCGGCGACAGCTCCTACGGCCCGCGCGAGCAGGGCAAGGCGGCGGCGGAATTCTACACCACCGTCAAGACCGCCTACATCAGCGCCGGCAATCCGGTCTGATCAAGGAACCCTGGCAGCGCCGTGCAGCCGGCCTGCCAGTTTACCGAAGCGCCCGTCCTGCCTCTCCCCCGGGGCGGGCGCCACTTGCCCCTTGCCTGAAAGGCCGGGCGCTGGATTTGAAAACCGAGGTGCATGAATGACCGGATACCGTATCGACTGCCTGCAATATGCCAACTGGTCCGAGAAGATCTTCCGCCAGCTGCGTGAGGGCAACGTGGACGCGATCCATGTCACCATTTCCTACCACGAGAATTTCCGCGAGACGGTTCTGAACTTCGAGAAGTGGAACCGCTGGTTCGAGCAGTACCCGGACCTGATCATGAAGGGGCAGTGGGCCTCGGACATCGACAAGGCCCGCGAGACCGGCCGCACCGCGGTGTTCTTCGGATTTCAGAACCCCTCGCCGATGGAAGACGATATCGGCCTGGTCGAGATCCTGCACACCCTGGGTGCGCGTTTCATGCAGCTCACCTACAACAACCAGTCGCTGCTGGCGACCGGCTGTTACGAGGCCGAAGATCCCGGCATCACCCGCATGGGCAAGCAGGTGATCAAGGAGATGAACCGGGTTGGCCTGGTCGTTGACATGAGCCATTCCGCCGATCGCTCCACTATCGAGGCGGCAGAGCTTTCCACCCGCCCGATCGCCATCACCCATGCCAACCCGCATGAGTGGTCGCCGGCCCTGCGCAACAAGAAGGATGACGTCCTCCGCGCGGTCACCGGCCATGGCGGCATGCTGGGTTTCTCGGTTTATCCGCACCACCTGAAGGACAAGGGTGCCTGCACCCTGCAGAGCTTCTGCGAGATGATTGCCCGCACCGCCGAGAAATACGGCGTGGAGCACCTCGGCATCGGTACCGACCTTTGCCAGGACCAGCCTGACAGTGTCGTGGAATGGATGCGGGTCGGCCGCTGGACCAAGGAAATCGATTACGGCGAAGGATCAGCCGCCGCTCCGGGCTTCCCGGAAATGCCTAGCTGGTTCAAGGACAACCGCGACTTTGGAAACATCGAAGAGGGCCTTCGCGCGACGGGCATGAACGATGACGAGGTCAGCGGCATCATGGGCGGGAACTGGTACCGGTTCTTTGCCGAAAACTTTGGCCCCAAAGGATAACCTTTATGGAAACAACCGCGCAGACAACGATATCAAGACGGGACCCGGCACAGGTGATGCGCCTCAGCCGGCTCGGTTCTTTGCACCAGTGCCGCCTCAGCTTCATGCGGGTGCTGACACGGCGCATGGCCCGCGAAAACTGGAGTTTCGCGCGGCCCAGGTTTGATATTGATGCCAAGGGCGTCGGTGTTGCGGTCTATACCGCCACCGGCCCTGCGCGGACCTATTCCCTGGTGGCCTTTGCCCACGATCTGCCGCCCGAGATGCGCTCGGACCGGGTGATCGCCACGGCTTGGGATGCAACCTTCACCTTGTTTGACGGGGTGCCCACGGATGAAGATATCGAGCGGCTGTCGAAGAACGTGCCGTATCAGGAAGCAGGCCGGGTCAACGAAAAGTCCCTGTCCGTTTCCCGGGCCAACCGCTCTGTGCGCCTCTGGGCGCATTTTGTCGATGCATTGTCCCAAGGCCGGCAGCCTGACCCCGAGCAGGTGGACGCCGTTGGCTATCTGATGCGGACCACTGCGGTTTACGGATCGGGCAAGCTGGGTGCGGCAGACCGCGAGGCCATTGCGGACCGGGATGAGCTGAACGCGCCGTTCCAGGCCGAAATGCTTTCCGTATTCCTGACCCGCGCCTTTGTCCGTGACCTGGTGGAGCACATGGCCCGCGCCAAAGGGGGCGACCAGGCCGCATCTCTGGCGCCGGAAACCGCCCGGCAGCTGGGCATCGGCAATTCCACCGGACTGGGCATGGCGCCGTATATCGTCAACCACCCGGTTCTGTTCAACAACTGGATCATGGCCCGGGAAGAGGCCATTGCACGGGTGCGTTCTGTTGAAACAGCTTCGGAGGAGGAGGCGGCCTGCTTCCGCCGGATGCTGCGGCGGAGCGAGATCTCGGCGGCCCGCTGGCGCTCGGAGCACCCGGTGCAGATCGAAAAGCTGGCCAGCCTGCACAAAGACCTTGAGGCACTGTCGGCCTGGGTGGCCTCGGATGATCTGCTGAACGATCGCCCCTGGGACCGCCTGGTCCGTTGGAGCGAGGCAGAACTGGGCTTGGAAGGTCAGGAACTGACGGCCTCGCTTATCCTGGAGCCCTATGCCGATTTGGTGGATGGCCTTTCCGATTGTATGGCTGATGCCAACAAGGATGCCTTTATCATTGATGGGGCGATGCCGGTTGCGCAGGTTCGACAGCTTATCGAAGACAGCTTTGCCTGGGCGCTGGAGCTGGATTGGGCTGCCCGCGAAAACTGTGCCCGTGCCTGGTATGTCTCGGAGGAGAAGCTGGAGCCGCGTATGGGCGAGCGCTTTGAGGAGCCGATTTCCGAGTATGAGCAGCCTCTGGCTCCGGCCCGCGATGCCGCCTTGGCCCACTCGGCGCTGGCGGATTGGGACGGGGATGAACCCGTTGCCGCCTTCCTGCTGCGCCATCCCGAGCACCGTCACACCGTGCGGCGCGCGCAGATGAGCCGGGCTGCGCCCTACGGCGAGATCCGCAGCAATACCATCAGCGACCGGGTGCTGCCGATTGACATGCTGCGCGCGAAGCTCGCGTTCTTTGGCGCCACCCATTTCGACCCGCGTTCGGACCGCTGGGTGCGGATTTGCATGTATGCGGGCGCGCCTTATCCCGACAATTTGACCACCGGCAATGCCGATCTGTGGGTGTACCCGGAGGCAGACCAATGAGCTATGCGCTGAACGAAGTGGAAGCCACCGCCAAACGCGCCGCCCGCGGCGCCGGATATGATTGGGGCCTGGCCGAGGAAGCCGCAAAAGCCACCCGCTGGCTTTGTGCGCAGGGTCTGGACGGGGCAGCTGTGCTGGCCGCGGTGCTGGAGGCAGGCTTTGCCGCTGATCCCGCGGCCCATGCGCCGCTGGGTCTGGCGGGAGGCTGGCAGGCCAAAGCACAGCTCTGCCCGCTGGCAACCGGAGCCGCTCTGTCGGATTGCGCCGCACGGCTGCAGCAGGCTCCGCAAGTCATGGGGCCGGTGGCCCGGCCTGCAATGATTCTGCCTTTTGCCGCCTTGGCCGCACGCCGCTTAGGAGCCTGCGTCACAGTGGAGGGCGAAGGGTTTCAGGCGGTCACCGATGGCAGCGCGCTGCAGATCGAAGGCACCCTGCCGGATGCTGCGGCCAGCCTGACTGTCCGTGCAGAGGGCAGCCTGACTGCCTCCGGTCCGCTGAACTCGCGTGCGGAACCTGAGGAGGCGGCCTGGGCCGTGCTCAACCGCTTTGCCCATAAAACCTATGCTCCGGCGACCGAGGAGTCGCGCCTTCTGGGCGCGGGTGCCGGCCTGTCGGACAACGACTGAAGAGGCCCCGATATGACTGAAACCAGAACCATGACCCTCGCCGAGATCGAGGATCTGTCCTTCCGCGCCCTGGTGGCAGCAGGCACTTCCGAGGCCAATGCCCGGCCGCTGGCGGTGGCGACCGCAGCGACCGAAGCCGACGGTGTGGCCAGCCACGGCCTCGCCTATATCCCGATTTACGCTGAGCACGTTCAGTGCGGAAAAGTGGACGGGCAGGCGGCTCCGGTCCTGACGCGTCCGCGGCCCGGCGTTGTGGCGGTGGATGCGGCCACCGGCTTTGCCCATGCAGCGATCGACATGGGCTTTGAGGCCCTGACCCAAGCAGCCCGCGAGCAGGGCGTTGCGGTTCTGGCCATCCGCAACAGCTATAACTGCGGCGTTCTGGGCTATCACACCGCCCGCCTGGCCCGTGCAGGGCTGGTCGGCCTGGGCTTTACTAACGCGCCGGCGTCGATTGCGCCGTCTGGCGGCAAGAAGCCGGTTGTCGGCACCAACCCGTTCTCGGTTGCCGTGCCGGGCGAGGATGGCGAGCCGGAACTGCTTATCGACCAGAGCGCCAGCACCATCGCCAAGAGCGAAGTGATGAAACACGCCCGCGAAGGCAAGGATATCCCGCTGGGCTGGGCTCTGGATGCCGACGGCAACCCGACCACTGATCCCAATGCGGGCCTCAAGGGCTCGATGGCGCCGTCGGGCGGATACAAGGGCGTCGGCGTGGCATTGCTGACCGAAATCATGGCGGCGGCATTGACCGGCGCGACCCTCGGCATCAACGCCTCGCCCTTCTCGGGCACCGCGGGCGGTCCGCCGAAAACCGGCCAAATGTTCATCGCAATCGACCCGGCTGCGACATCAAATGACGCTTTTGGTGCTGGAATGGCCGGGATCGTGGAAGCGGTGCGCGGCCAGGCTGGCGCACATCTGCCCGGAGACGGGCGGCGGGCAAAGCGCTTGCAGGCCCGTCAAGAAGGCGTCGCGGTCAACGTGGCAACGCTGCAAAAGATCGAGGCCCTGCTGGGCTGACGCCACCATCCGGCGGTTCCGCAAAACCGCCGGGAATACCGCGCTTTGGCGCGGCACGTGCGAAACGGGAGGAAACGCATGTCAGTAAAACAACCGTTTACCGACTTGGAGATTAAGACATCTCCGAGCGGTTTTTATCAGGGGCACAGCCTGGAGATTGCCTTGCTCAGCAAGGCGATCATGGTCGGGCTGGTCCTGTGGGCGCTGGTTTGGCCGGCAAACGCAAACGGCGTTCTGGGCAGCCTGAACTGGACGCTGCTGGAGCAATTCAACTCTTTCTACATTATCATCGTGGGTTTCTTTGCCTTTTTCCTGTTTGTGGTCGCCGCCTTGCCGCAAACTGGCAAGAGGGTCATGGGCGTGCCGGGCGAGGCCAAGGAGTTTTCCGACTTCTCCTGGTTCTCGATGATGTTCGGCGCCGGTCTGGGCGTCGGCCTGATGGTTTTTGCCACGGCTGAGCCGCTGGGCCTCTGGGGTTCGAACCCGGTGGTTCTGGCGCAGGAAGTGACCGCCAACACCGAGGAAGCGCTGCAGTCGGGCTACCGCTACACCTTCCTGCACTACGGCTTCCATGCATGGGCGATCTATGTGGTGACCGGCCTGTCGCTGGCCTATTACGCCTATACCCGCGGCATGCCGCTGACCATCCGCACCGCGCTGACCCCGCTGTTCGGCAAGCTGATGAACGGCTTCCTGGGCCATGTCGTCGACGTGCTGGGTGTGGTTGCCACCATCCTGGGTGTGTCCGTGACCATTGGTTTCGGCGTCAGCCAGTTCATTGACGGTGTGTATGCGATCACCGGCATGGAATGGATCATGGACATGAGCGGCGACGCGCCTGCTCCGAGCACTGTTGGCCTGCTGGCCGGCCTGATCGTGATCATGGGCCTGTCGATCATTTCGGCTGTTTCGGGTGTTGGCCGCGGCGTTAAGTATCTGTCGAACCTGAACCTGGTTCTGTCGCTGATCCTGCTGCTGACCTTTGTTGTCTTCGGCTCGTTCATGTTCGCTATGACCACCTATGCGTCTGCGTTCGTCGACTACATCCTGAACTTCGTTTCGCTGAGCTTCGGCGCCTTCGGCCCGCAGTCCGCGGCTGAATTCGCAGCGGCCCTGCCGGCGGATGCCGCACCTTATGCTGACGCTCTGCGCGGCGGTGCGACCAACGCTTGGGGTTCCTTCGACGGCTTCAAGTCCGGCCTGGAAGGCGAAGCGGCGGCTCTGTCCGACGAAGCGCTGGCAGCTGCCTACGCTGCAGGCGAGCCTGCACGCCAGTTCGGCTGGCAGGCTGGCTGGACCACCTTCTACTGGGCATGGTGGATCGCGTTCTCGCCCTTCGTTGGCCTGTTCCTGGCCCGCATCTCCAAGGGCCGTTCGGTGCGCGAGTTCATCATCGGCTGTGTGTTTGCACCGGCGCTGGTGTGCTTTGCCTGGATGACCATCCTGGGCGGCACCGCGATCGATCTGGAGCTGAATGGCGCGGCAGAAGGCGCAATCATCGGCGCCTCGAACACCGCCAAGCTGTTCGTGACCCTGCAGAACATGATCGACGGCGGCCTGCTGTCCGGCATCACCATCATGTGTGTTGTGCTGATCATGACCTTCCTGGTTACTTCGGCTGACTCCGGCATCCTGGTGATGAACACCATCATGTCCGGCGGCGACCAGAAGGTTGGCAACAAGCACAAGATCGTCTGGGGCCTGATCCTGACCGCCGTCATCGGCGCGCTGATCCTGGCTGCCGGCGAGAACAACCCGATGGATGCGCTGAAAAACGCAATGATCATCGGCGCGCTGCCGTTCACTGCAGTGATGGGCCTGATGTGTGTTGCACTCGCCAAAGCGCTGTTCCGCGACGGCCAGCGCGAGCGGGTCGCGGCACCTGCCGAATAAGAACCGGCTTTCTTAACGAAGGCATGGGGCCGGAGGATGCTGATCCTCCGGCCCCATTTCGTTTTGCGCTAGCCGGATGCGCGCCCGGTCTGTGCCTCAAGCTGGAACCATTTCAGCATCCGCTCCAGCGCACTGCCGCTGGCAGGTATCCGGTGCTGCAGGAAATAGCTGTGTGCGCGGTCCGAAACAGTGGGGCCCAGCCGTACGATCTCGCCGCAGGCCAGCGCGTTGTCCACAATCCCGGTCCACCCCAGTCCGATCCCTTCGCCGCGGCGCACCGATTGCAGCAGGAACGGGTAGGCGTCGAACTCGGCAGCTACGTCGAATTGCGGCGGAGGAAGGCCTGCCTGTTCAAACCAGCTTTCCCAGGTCAGAAAGCCCGGATCAAAATGCAGGAACAGCTCCGGCGGCAATTGCGAGATATCCGTGGCGGCTTCGGGATGCGCCTCAAGAAAGCCGGGGCTGCAGACAGGAAAGGCCTCTGCCGGGATCAGCGGGAAATAGGGACGGTCCGGCATCCGTGACGGATCCCAGACAACCGCTGCATCCAGTTGGGAGAGGTCGATATCGCCCAGCTGGTCGGTGGTCACCACCCGCACCCGGTTGCCGTCCAGATAGGCGCGCAGGCCGGAATACCGCGGCATCAGCCATTGATCGGCAAAGCCGAAGGTGCAGGCCAAAGTTACTTCGCCCGTGTCGGGGGCGGCCAGAACCTCTGTCCAGGCCTGATCCACATGGCCCAGCCCCAGTGCAATAGCATCGGCCAGCCGGGAGGCATTGGCGGTCGGGGTGATCCGGTTGTTGTTGCGCTCAAACAGCGGCTGGCGCAGCCGCGCTTCCAGCGTGGTGATATGGCGTGAGACGGCTGGCTGGCTGAGACCAAGTTCCGCCGCAGCACGGGACAGGCTGGCATGGCGCACGGCCACTTCCAGTACCAAGAGGGCATTCAGCGAGCCGGCGGTTGGTCGTATCGAGCGTTCCATCAGAAAATGTTAGGGAGACTATGCGTTTTTGGCCAGTGGATATTGCTCGGGGCAAAGATAATCTGGGCCGGATTGAACTCTTCGACGGACAACAGGCGAGACCTTCCCATGCCGCAGCGCCCCCTTTCCCATATTCGCGTTCTTGACTTCGGCCACTACCTGGCCGGCCCGCTGACCGGCATGATGCTGGCCGATATGGGCGCCGAGGTGATCCGCATCACTCCGCCCGGCGGCACCGGCTTTGACGGTCCGGCCTTCGACATGCTGTCGCGGGGCAAGCAGACGCTGGAGCTGGATCTGAAATCCGACGAGGGCCGCGCCACCGCCATCGCGCTTGCCAAACGTGCCGACGTGGTGATCGAGAACTTCCGCCCCGGCGTGATGGACCGCCTTGGCCTGGGGGCGGAAGTGCTGCGGGCCGCCAATGACCAGCTGGTTTATCTGTCGATGCCGGGCTTTGCCTCCACCGATGCGGAACTGGCAGACCTGCCCGCGTGGGAGGCGGTGATCGCCGCCTACACAGGGCAGTTTACAGACATGGGCCTGAACCGCCGACTGATGGGTATCAACCCGTCATTCTCGCCGCTGACCCTGGCTTCGGCTTATGGGGCCAGCTTCGGCGCCATGTCGGTGCTGTTTGCCCTGAACGCCCGCGAAGCAAACGGCGGCGACCATATCGAGGTGCCGCTGGCCGCCGCGCTGCTGGAAGGGCTGGTCTATAACTGCGAGCAAATCGAGGACTACCCGGAGCGCTACAAATCCCCGCGTGAGGTCGAGCTGGACCGGCGCGAAGCCGAAGGGCTGCCGATGAACCTGAAGTTTGAGGAACTGTCCGAGTTCCTCGACCCGTTCTACCGCACCTACACCGGCGCCGACGGCCGCGGCTTTTACGTGGTGAGCGGCTCGGTCGCCACCCACCCGCGGCGGGTGCTGGAGACGCTGGGGTTGAAAGAACTGGCCGATGAATTACCGGATTTCTCCGCATACCTCGACACCAAGGACTGGCCCGCGGAATGGGCGATGCGCAACTACCCGGTGGGGCCGTCCGACCGCGAGCGGGTGTCCTCAGCGATGAAGCAGGCCTTCCTGACCAAACCCTCGCATGAGTGGGAAGAGCTGTTCGGTGCGGCCAAGGCGCCCGCCACGGCGCAGCGGTTCACCAAGGAATGGCTGGATGACCCGCACGCGCTGGCCTCTGGCTTGGTGCTTCAGGTCGAGGATGCCAATCACGGTGCCATGCGGCAGATGGGCAATGTGGCCTGGCTGTCCGGTGACGAGGCGGCAACCCGTAAAACCAGTGCCGTGGAAGCCGATCTGGCAGCGCTGCTGGCGGAACCTGCGCGCGGCGGTGTCAGCAGCGGGGAGGGCAGGGGCTGGCTCGACGGGCTGAAAGTTGTCGACCTCACCAATGTGATCGCCGGGCCGACCATCGGCTCGACCTTGGCCCGTTACGGCGCCGACGTGACCCTGGTGCAGGCGGTAGAGCCATCGGTGGACCCCTGGAACACTGTTGTTTTCGGCATTCACGCACAGCGCGGCAAGGAGAGCATCCTGCTGAACCTGCGCACCGATGAAGGCCAGGAGGCGCTGGCCAGGCTGATCGCCGGTGCGGATGTTGTCACCATGAACGGCACCGACGAGCAGCGGGACAAGCTGGGCCTGTCGCCGGAGCGGCTGGCCGCGGTCAACCCGCGCTTGATCCTGGTGCAGCTGGATGCCTTCGGCGGGCCGATGCGCGGGCCGAAATCCGACCATCTCGGCTATGACGACCTGGCGCAGGCGGCGACCGGCGTGATGGTCCGCTTTGGCGGCGGCATGGAGACGCCCGAGGAGCACGCCCATTTCGGCACCATCGACGTGCTGACGGGTTTCTGCGCCTGCGTGGCTTTGGGCGGCGCGCTGCTGCGGCTCAAGGAGACCGGCGAGGGCGGCGTAGCACGCGCCTCGCTTGCAGGCGCTGGCAACCTGATTCAGGCGCAGTTCATGTACGATCACGAAACCCGGCTGCCCTTTGATGAGCCCTCGGGCCGCGAGGCCCTGGGCTGGGGCCCGTTTTACCACTGCTATCAGGCCGCCGACTGCTGGTTCTTCTTCGCAGCTCCCACCGAGCGCGCGGCAGCGCTGGCGCGGGTGCCGGAGCTGGCGGATTTGGCAGACCTGCCGGAAGAGCAATTGCACGCCGCTCTGTCAGAACGCTTCGCCTCTCAACCGCTGGCCCATTGGCGCGCGGCTTTTGCTGGAACCTCGGCCGCCGCGGTGCCGCTGTCCTCGCTGCACGAAACCCGCGATTCGGCGCTGCAGCTGGAAAGCGAGGGCAATATCGACCTGACCGAGGCCACCTTCCGGGTGATCCGCCATGACCGGCACCCGATGGGCCGCTGGTGCGATCTGGCGGCGCCGAATGCGGTGCGCCCTCAGGCAGGCCGCATCACCATCCCCGGGCCGGCGCCGAAATACGGCGCGCATTCCAAGGCCATCCTGGCGCGGCTGGGGTATTCACCGGAACAGGCGGAAGCGATGATCGCCAGCGGTGCGGCGGGTGAGAGCTGGTCTGAGAAATACATGCCGGAATGATCCGGTGAGCAGCTGTGCCGGCGGTTCAGAGGCGTCCTGCCGGGGCGCCTCTTTCTCTTTCTGAAATTGCAGGGAATTGGAAACTTTTTGCCGCAAAAGGCGTACAACTTTCGGTTTCTGGATTGAAAAGTGAAACCGTAATATACTGTTCTCTCATGCTGAAAAGCCTGCTTGCCCGGCCTTGGGAGTGGCCGGGCGGCGGTGAAAGGGGGCGGGATGCTGATTGCGATCGTGCTTGTGCTGATCGTGGCGGGATCTGTTGCGTTCCATCTGCTGAGCCCGTGGTGGTGGACGCCGATCGCGTCGAATTGGGACTATATCGACAATACGCTGGTCATAACCTTCTGGATCACTGGCGCCGTGTTTGCCGCGGTGGTCTTGTTTACGGCCTATTGTGTCTGGAAGTACCGGCACCGGCCGGGGCACAGGGCGGAATTCGATCCGGAAAACAAAAAGCTGGAATGGTGGCTGACCGGTATAACCGGCTTGGGCGTGGCGGCGATGCTGGTGCCGGGCCTGTTTGTCTGGCACCAGTTCGTCACAGTGCCGGAAGAGGCTACCGAGCTTGAGGTCTTTGGCCAGCAGTGGAGCTGGGCCTACCGGCTGCCGGGAGAAGACGGGGTTCTCGGCACTGCCGATGCCGAATGGGTGGACGCCGAAAACCCGCTGGGCATCAACCCGCATGACCGGTTCGGCAAGGACGACATCATTGTTGAGGGCGGCGAGGTCTATCTGCCGGTGGATCAGCCTGTGAAACTGCTGCTGCGCTCGATCGACGTCCTGCACAATTTCTACGTGCCCGAGTTCCGCGCCAAGATGGACATGGTGCCGGGGATGGTGACCTATATATGGTTCACCCCCACCCGCACCGGCTATTTCGAAGTGCTCTGCGCCGAGTACTGCGGCACCGCGCATCCCTTCATGCGCGGCTATGTGAATGTGGTGGAGGCCGAAGAATACCAGGAGTGGCTGCAGGAGCAGCTGACATTCGAGGAATACGCCGGCAACGCCCGGGCAAGCGCTCCGGTGCAATTGGCGGAGAACTGACCGGCGCCCTGCCGGACACAAGGCCTGACCGGGCCGCCCCCCTTCTGCGGCCTGATAGCCCGGCGTGCTGACTGCCGCCGGAGGAGCGAGGAAACACGGGAGGAGGAAGGAATGGTAGACCGCGGTTCTGACGAACAGATGCAGCTGCCGCCGCGCGAGGTGGCTGATGTGATGCCGCCGCATGCGCATGGCTGGATCGGCAAATATGTCTTCTCGCAGGATGCCAAGTACATTGCCATCCAGTATTCCGGCACAGCCGTGGCCATCGGCCTGGTTGCCTTGGTGATGTCATGGCTGATGCGGCTGCAACTGGGGTTTCCCGGGACTTTCGACTTCATCACGCCCGAGGCCTATTACCAGTTCGTCACCATGCACGGGATGATCATGGTGGTCTATCTGCTGACGGCGATCTTCCTTGGCGGTTTCGGCAATTACCTGATCCCGCTGATGGTCGGGGCGCGGGACATGGTGTTTCCCTTCGTCAATATGCTCAGCTTCTGGGTTTACCTGCTGGCGGTCCTGGTGCTGGTGGCCAGCTTTTTCGTGCCCGGCGGGCCGACCGGGGCCGGCTGGACGCTGTACCCGCCGCAAGCCATCCTCTCCGGTACCCCAGGCGGTGCGCAAAGCGGCATTATCCTGATGCTGCTGTCGCTTATTCTCTTCATCATCGGCTTCACCATGGGCGGGCTGAACTATGCGGTCACCGTGCTGCAGGCCCGCACCCGCGGCATGACGATGATGCGGCTTCCGCTGACTGTCTGGGGCATCTTCACCGCCACCGTCATGGCGCTCTTGGCCTTCCCTGCCTTGTTTGTGGCTTGCGTGATGATGCTGTTTGACCGGCTTCTGGGCACATCCTTCTTCATGCCTTCGCTGGTGGAGCTGGGCGAAAAGCTCAGCTATGGCGGCGGCAGTCCGATTGCCTTCCAGCACCTGTTCTGGTTCTTCGGCCACCCCGAAGTCTACATCGTGGCGCTGCCCGCCTTTGGCATTGTCTCCGACCTGATCGCGGTGCATGCGCGCAAGAACGTGTTCGGCTACCGGATGATGGTCTGGGCCATTGTGATCATCGGCGCGCTGAGCTTCATCGTCTGGGCGCACCATATGTATGTCTCGGGCATGCACCCGTGGTTCGGCTTCTTCTTTGCCACCACCACGCTGATCATCGCCATCCCCACCGCGATCAAGGTCTATAACTGGGTGCTGACGCTCTGGAAGGGCGACATCCACCTGACCATACCGATGCTGTTTGCGCTGGGCTTCATCGTGACCTTTGTGAACGGCGGGCTGACGGGGCTGTTCCTCGGCAATGTGGTGGTTGATGTGCCGCTATCGGACACCATGTTCGTGGTCGCCCATTTCCACATGGTGATGGGCGTTGCGCCGATCATGGTGATCTTTGGCGCTATCTATCACTGGTACCCGCTGATGACCGGCCGGCTGCTGAACCAGGCCATGGGCCATATCCATTTCTGGGTCACTTTCATCGGCGCCTATGCGGTGTTCTTCCCGATGCATTACGTGGGGCTGGTCGGCGTGCCGCGCCGGTACTTCGAGATTGGCGAGCCGGATTTCCTGACCGCACCGGTGGATGGCTTGAACGCTTTCATCTCCTCGGCTGCGCTGATCGTGGGGGCCGCGCAGGTGCTGTTCATCTTCAACATCTTCTGGAGCATGCGCCGCGGGCGCTCGGCGGGCAAGAACCCCTGGCGGGCAACCTCGCTGGAGTGGCAGACGCCTGATGTGCCGCCCCGGCACGGCAATTGGGAAGAACTGCCCGATGTCTACCGCTGGGCCTATGACTACAGCGTGCCCGGTGCGCCCGAGGATTACGTCGCCCAGAACGATCCCTGGGTATCGCATGGTGAGGACAGGCGGCTGTGACGGTCATCCTCGCCTTTCTGGCGCTGGTCGCCTTGGCCGCAGGCCTGTGGCTGTCGCAGCAGCGTCTGGCCTCCAAGCCCTGGCTGGAAACCGGCATCGCACCCTTGGCCGGCCATGGGCCCGGTAAGGCGCCAGGGGTTATCTTTATTGCGGTGTTTCTGGCCGTGGTCGGCGGGCTTTTTGCCATGCTGGGCAGCGCCTTTGTGATGCAGATCGATGAGACCCCATGGGAGCTGGTGCCGCTTCCGGGCCGGGTCTGGCTGAACACCGGGCTGTTGCTGCTGGCGAGTTTCTTCCTGCAATTCGTGATGATCTCGGCCCGGGCCGGCACCGTCCGCTGGCTGCGTGCCAGCCTGATCGCGGCCAGTATTGCCACGCTCGCCTTTTTGGCCGGGCAGGCACAGGTCTGGATCGCGCTGACCGCAGGCGGCTACCGGCTGGATGGCACCCCGGCAGCGAGCTTTTTCTATCTGATAACAGGTTTGCACGGGCTGCACATGCTGGGCGGCATCATTGCGCTGGCAGCGGTCTGCCTGCGCCACGCCGGGGCAGGGGATGTGAAGGCGCTGCTGCCCGGGGTCCGCCTGTGCGCGCTTTACTGGCATGCGCTGCTGGCCTTCTGGCTGATGCTGTTTGCGCTGCTGCAGGGCTGGGGCAACGCATTTCTGGCGCTTTGCCGCGCCGTCGTGGGATAGGAGGGAGGAGAGATGGAGAGTAAATATCAAGGCCAGGATCAGACTCTGCTGCAGCAGGGGCACAGCGGCTTTGCCGCCGACTGGGGGTCGGACCAGCGGGTGTTCAAGAAAGTCTCCTGGGGCAAGGCGATGATGTGGATCCTGCTCCTCAGCGACACCTTCATCTTTGCCTGCTTCCTGGTTGCCTATCTGACTGCCCGCAGCTCCACCACTGTGGAGTGGCCCAATGCCAGCGAGGTCTTTGCCCTCCATATCGGCGGCGCCAATCTGCCGCTGATCCTGATTGCCATCATGACCTTTGTGCTGATTACCTCCTCCGGCACCATGGCGATGGCGGTGAACTGCGCCTACCGCAAGGCGCGCAAGGCCACGGCGCTGCTGATGCTGGCCACCGCCGCGCTGGGCGCTGCATTTGTCGGCATGCAGGCCTTCGAGTGGTCCAAGCTGATCTCCGAAGGCGTGCGCCCCTGGGGCAACCCTTGGGGGGCTGAGCAGTTTGGCGCCAGTTTCTTCATGATCACCGGCTTTCACGGCACCCATGTCACCATCGGCGTTATTTTCCTGATCATCGTCGCCCTCAAGGTCTGGCGCGGCGAATTCGACAGGGACCAGCGCAGCTGGATGTCAGCGGGGAACGGCGATTACGAGGCGGTGGAGATCATGGGGCTCTATTGGCACTTCGTCGACCTGGTCTGGGTCTTCATCTTTGCATTCTTCTATCTGTGGTAGGGGGCGGCCATGACAGATACACCGCAAGCAATGAACAGCGGCCAAGCGGCGCATGACGAGGGGCAGCAGCATCCGATCAAGCTTTACTTCGTGGTCTGGGTCCTGCTGTTTGTGCTCAGCGCGGCCTCGTACTGGGTGGACTATGCTCAGCTGCAGGGGCTGCTGCGCTGGAGTCTGATCCTGATCTTCATGACCCTGAAGGCCGGGCTGATCATCGCCGTCTTCATGCATATGGCATGGGAGCGTCTGGCGTTGATCTATGCAGTTCTGCTGCCGCCCCTGGCAATGATCGGGCTGCTGGCGATTTTGATCATCGAGTCGGATTACACCGCAGGCACGCGGGTGATCGAACTCGGTCAGGGCACGGCTGCTGCAGAAGAATAGGCCCCTGAAGTAATTCCTACCCCCGCCCGGCAGGCAACTCGCCGGGCAACGCCTGTCCTGCCCCCCAGCAGGGCGGGCGTTTCAACCTATCCCAAATGGAACGGGTGCTGCGCTTTGCTTTGCAGAAATCCCAAATGAAAAGGCGCCCCGGTTTCCCGGAGCGCCTGATCCTTGTTTTAGACTGGCTTATGCCGCCAGATCAAACCGGTCGGCGTTCATCACCTTGACCCAGGCAGCCACGAAGTCCTGCACAAAGGCAGCCTCGCCATCCCCCTGCGCATAGACCTCGGCCAGCGCCCGCAGCTGCGAGTTGGAGCCGAACACCAGATCGCAGCGGGTGCCGGTCCATTTCACGTCGCCGCTGGCGCGGTCGCGGCCTTCGTAGGTGCCGTCCTCAGCAGGTTTCCACTCCACACCCATATCCAGGATATTGGTGAAGAAGTCGGTGCTGAGAGTTCCCGCCCGGTCGGTGAAGACGCCATGGGTGGAGCCGCCATGATTGGCGCCGAGAACCCGCAAGCCCCCGATCAGCGCGGTCATCTCCGGTGCGCTAAGGGTCAGCAGCTGCGCCCGGTCGGTCAGCATCTTCTCGGCTGGCACGCTGAAGGCCGCCTTCTGGTAGTTGCGGAAGCCATCGGCCTCGGGCTCCAGCACGGCAAAGCCTTCGACATCGGTCTGCTCCTGGCTGGCGTCAGTCCGGCCCGGGGTGAAGGCGACTTCGGCCTCATGCCCGCCAGCTTTGGCTGCCGCCTCGACACCGGCAGAGCCTGCCAGCACGATCAGGTCCGCCATGGAGATCTTCTTGCCGCCCGCGGCGGCACCGTTGAAGTCCGCCTGGATACCTTCCAGCACGCCCAGCACGCGGGCCAGCTGATCCGGCTGGTTCACGTCCCAGTCCTTTTGCGGTGCCAGCCGGATACGGCCGCCATTAGCGCCGCCGCGATGGTCCGAGCCGCGGTAGGTCGAGGCAGACGCCCAGGCAGTGGAGACCAGTTCGGAAACCGAAAGGCCCGAGGCCAGCACCTTACCCTTCAGATCCGCCACGTCTGCCGCATCCACCAGCGCGTGATCCACCGCCGGAACCGGGTCCTGCCAGATCAGCTCTTCGCTTGGAACTTCATCGCCAAGATAGCGGGCAACGGGGCCCATGTCGCGGTGGGTCAGCTTGAACCAGGCGCGGGCAAAGGCGTCGGCGAACTGCTCCGGGTTCTCGTGGAACCGCTTGGAGATCGGCCCGTAGATCGGGTCAAAGCGCATCGACATGTCGGCAGTGGTCATCATGGTGGTGACCTTGGTGGAGGGATCATGCGCCTTGGGGGCCATGTCCTCTTCCTTCACGTCAACCGGGTGCCAGACGATGTTGCCGGTGCCGGTGGTGGCCTGCTCCCATTCGTAGCCGAACAGCAGGTCGAAGTAGCCGTTGTCCCAGTTGACCGGGTCCGCGGTCCAAGCCCCCTCGAAGCCCGAGGTCGTGGTGTCGTCGCCCTTGCCGGAGCCATAGGCGTTGGCCCAGCCAAAGCCCATCGCTTCCATCGCCGCGCCTTCGGGTTCAGCGCCCACGTCGTCTTCGGGGCCGGCGCCGTGGCCTTTGCCGAAAGTGTGGCCGCCAGCGACCAGCGCCACGGTTTCTTCGTCGTTCATGCCCATGCGGCCGAAGGTGTCGCGCACATCAAGCCCGGAGGCGAGAATGTCCGGGTTGCCGTCGGGGCCTTGCGGGTTCACATAGATCAGACCCATCTGCACGGCGCCCAGCGGGTTCTCCAATTCGCGGTCGCCTGAATAGCGGCTGTTGGCCTGGTCGCTGGTGGCGAGCCATTCGGTTTCAGAGCCCCAGTAGACGTCTTCCTCAGGCTCCCAGACGTCAGCGCGTCCGCCGCCAAAACCAAAGGTCGGCCCGCCCATGGATTCAATGGCGACATTGCCCGCGAGGATCATCAGATCGCCCCAGGAGATCCGGTTGCCGTATTTCTGCTTGATTGGCCACAGCAGGCGGCGCGCCTTGTCGAGGTTGCCGTTATCCGGCCAGGAGTTCAGCGGGGCGAAGCGCTGCTGTCCGGTGCCGCCGCCGCCGCGGCCGTCCGCGGTGCGGTAGGTGCCGGCACTGTGCCAGGCCATGCGGATGAACAGCCCGCCATAGTGGCCATAGTCGGCAGGCCACCAGTCCTGGCTGTCGGTCATCAGTGCTGTCAGATCCGCCTTCAGCGCTTTCAGGTCCAGTTTTTTGAATTCTTCGGCATAGTTGAAATCAGCCCCCATCGGGTTCGACTTGGCCGAGTTCTGATGCAGAATCTTCAGGTTCAGCTGGTTAGGCCACCAATCCTGGTTCGAGGTTCCGCCGCTGTCGGTGTTCAGCGCCGCACCGTGCATCACCGGGCATTTTCCTGCGGGGTTGTTTCCGTCCATTCTTATCTCCGATCGTGGCTGCAAATTCTGATGTGCTACGTGGCGGAAGGCTGTTGGGACCCGTGCGGCAGCATGACTGCAGCCGCTGCTCCGCCATGAAATAATAGCGGTCCAAGGCTGCGAATGCCGGTCCTCCCTGTCTTCCTGAAATTGAGGCTAGCAGGGAAACCTGATTGGATTAAGTTGCATTTTCTCATCGCGGTGATAGGAAAAAACTATGATAAACGTGACCCTCCGCCAAATGCGCTATTTCGAAGCGCTGGCTCAGCACCGCCATTTCGGCCGCGCAGCCGAGGCCTGTGCCGTGTCGCAGCCCGCATTGTCGGTTCAGATCAAGGAATTGGAGGAAGTGCTTGGGGTACAGCTGGTGGAGCGCACCGCCCGGCAGGTGCGGCTGACCAGCTTTGGCGAGGACCTTGCTTTCAGAGTGCGCGGCATCCTGCGCTCGGTGGATGAGCTGGGCGAACTGGCGCGGGCTTCGCGCGACGGGCTGGCCGGGCGGCTGCGCATCGGGGTGATTCCCACCATCGCGCCGTACCTGCTGCCCTCTATCGTCGGCAATCTGGCGCAGCAGCATCCCGAGGCTGACATCCGCGTGCGCGAAACCGTGACACCAAAACTGCTGGAGGAAATGGGGGAGGGGCGTCTGGACACGGCCATCGTCGCGCTTCCGGTGTCGGAGCCTTCTTTCGAGGAGGTGGCACTGTTTTCCGAGGACTTTGTCCTGGTCCGTCCGGGTGAGGACGCAGGCAAGCCGGTGCCCGGGCCGGAAGGCCTGCGCGAGATGCGTCTGTTGCTGCTGGAAGAAGGGCATTGCTTCCGCGATCAGGCGCTGTCGTTCTGCAATATGCAGTCTGCGGCCCCGCGTGAACTGCTGGATGGCAGCTCACTGTCGACTTTGGTTCAGATGGTGAGTGCGGGAATCGGTGTCACGCTGATTCCAGAAATGGCTGTTCCGGTCGAGACCCGCTCTGCCGTGGTGTCCGTTGCGCGCTTCAGCGATCCGCAGCCCTCGCGCACCATCGGTATGATCTGGCGCCGCAGCAACCCTTTGGCGCGGCAGCTGATGCAGGTGGCAAATGTGGTCCGCGCCTCAGCGGATGACTTGCGGGCGAGCTATATGCCATTGGGCTGAGACGCGCGTCTGCTTGCATTTACGAACGTCCTTGCCCGGTGCTTCGTGCTGCTAGAACGCCTTCCAGGCTGCACAACCTGCATGAGGTTTGGTGCGTAAATGGCACGCTCACAACCATTTTATGGCTCTACTGTTTCCGGTTGCGAAGCGCTTTGTTAACGTTTCGTTAATAAAGATAAACTTTAGGCAGGCATACAGGCAGATGAAAACGGGCTTTCGTGGCACGTTTGTCGTTTCCTGGTCGCAAACCGAGATAGACGGTCTCAAGGCCGCACCGGTGGACGCTCTGGATGTGGGGGCAGCGTGGTCCTGGCACGGCGAGGCTGTGCGTGTGGACGGGCCCGCAGAGCTGTTGCGATTGGATATGGCAAATGGCGAGGCAGATTTGCGCCGCCGGGCAGCACGCTCGGTGCGCAGGCTGGTTGGCGCAGCGGTTCAGAACCGGACCGATGTGGACGCGGTCGAGGTGGACGAGCCGCTGATGGACAGCAGCTTTGTCGTCACCAACGGGGTGCAGAGCTATACGGTCACGCTGATCGAGGTAGGGCCGGGCCAGCGCCCGCTTCTGATGTTTGTGGACGAACTGCCGCCGCGCGGTGCGGATCTTTGGGTTGTGCATCATTCGCTGGGCACCATCTGCGCCGACCGGCCCCAGGGCGAATCCGGGGTGATCTGCTTTACTCCGGGCACTCTGATTGCCACGCCGGGCGGGCCGAAGCGGGTCGAGCAGCTGCGTGAAGGCGAAAAGGTGCAGACCCGTGATAACGGCGCCCAGGAGATCCTTTGGATCGGCTCGCGCCGGATCAGCGGCGCCCGGCTTTTCGTGATGCCGCGGCTGCGCCCGATCCGCATTCACGCGGGCGCCCTGGGCATCGACAGGCCGGAGCAGGAGCTGCTGGTCTCTCCCGATCACCGGATGCTGTTGCGCGGCGACCGGGTGCAGGCGCTGTTCAACACGCCCGAAGTGCTGGTCGCAGCCGGGGATCTGGCCAACGGCCGCACCATCCTGCCGGACACTTCGGTGCGCGAGGTGACCTACATCCATATCATGCTGGCCAATCACCAGGTGCTTTGGGCCAACGGGGTGGAAACCGAAAGCTTCCACCCTTCCAATGCTTCACTGACCGCGCTTGGCGATTCAGACAGGGCGCGGCTGTTCGGCCTGCAGCCGGAGCTCGAGCGCAACCCGCTCTCCTACGGTGCTCATGCCCGCCGCAACCTCAGCGCTTCGGAGGCGGCGATTCTGGGGCACGAGGCAGCCTGAGCCTTTACCCGCACCGCCCGGGGCGCTATCCCGCGCCCGGGCGCCGTGTTTTGGGCGGATTTTCATGCAAAACCGCGTTGCCCCGTGTTGACTCCGCCCCATCCCCCTATATAAGCGCGGCTTCATTGGTGTTGGTGGCCCCCGCAAGGGGATGCCTGTCATGGGGGAGACCTCAAGAGGACAACGCCCTTCGAAACCATATACGAAGGAGATCAGCCGTGACCAAACGCACGTCTGCCAAGTACAAAATCGACCGCCGCATGGGCGAAAACATCTGGGGCCGTCCGAAGTCCCCGGTCAACCGCCGCGACTACGGCCCGGGCCAGCACGGCCAGCGCCGCAAGGGCAAGCTGTCCGACTTCGGCATCCAGCTGCGCGCCAAGCAGAAGCTGAAAGGCTACTACGGCGACCTGACCGAAAAGCAGTTCCGCCGCATCTACGGCGAAGCCGTCCGTGTGACCGGCGACACCGGTGAAAACCTGATCGGCCTGCTCGAGCGCCGCCTGGACGCAGTTGTTTACCGCGCCAAGTTCGTGGCCACCGTCTTTGCTGCCCGCCAGTTCGTGAACCACGGCCACGTGACCGTGAACGGCAAGCGCGTGAACATCCCCTCCTACCGCGTCAAGGAAGGCGACGTGATCGAGGTCCGCGACAAGTCCAAGCAAATGGTTGCCCTGCTGGAAGCCACTCAGCTGGCCGAGCGCGATGTTCCGGATTACATCGAAGCCGACCACTCCAAAATGAAAGCAACCTTCGTGCGCACCCCGGCTCTGGGCGACGTGCCGTACCCGGTTGTGATGGAACCGAATCTGGTCGTGGAATTCTACGCCAAGAACTAAGCCGCCTGCCCATCGGGGCATCTGGCTGGAAGGGCTGTCCGCATGGGCAGCCCTTTTTCGTTTTGCACTCCGGGCTGCGTTTGCAGAAAGCCTGTGGCCCAAAGCGCCTGGTGCCACTATCCTGCGTAAAAAACGACAGGGAGTGACTGATGAAACCGCTTTTGAAAGCCGCCGCTGCCGCCGCCACGGTGATCCTATGCGCCGCTGCCGCAGGTGCTGCGCCACTGAAGCTGGTGCCCGCCGACCCGCAGCCTTCTGGAGTCAAACCGGGGCTCGCGGTGACCTATGCTTATCCCCATGATGTGAAGACATTGGCTGACGCCTCCTCGGCGCTGAAAATTTCCAGCGAGCCGGGTCAGCCCATCTCCGGCCTCGACAACCGCGACACGGAAGAGGGCGAGAACACCCTGACTTCCAAACGGGCGCTCAACGTGGCGGCCCGGATCACAGGTTATGTGAAGCTCGATACGCCCGGCCTCCACAATATCGACTTTCTGACCAATGACGGGTTGCGCGCCAAAATTGGCGGCCAGATCGTCGGCGAGTTCGATGGCCGCCAATCCTGCGACAGCACCATCCTGACAGAGGTCGAGGTGCCTTCACCCGGCTGGTACCCGGTCGACATCCTATATTTCCAGCGCCAGGGCACCGCCTGCCTGCACATGCGCATGGGGCCGGACGGCAAACGCCCGAAATGGATGAAAGACAGCGCCTTCGGCCACTAGGAGGCTGGTTCTGACTGCCTGCTTCTTTCTGGTGTCCAATACCCCGAAGGGCTGGGGGGCAGCGCCCCCTTGCCCGGGTTGCTCAATCACAGCGGCAGAGGCCGTCCTTCCGCGATTGCCTCCATCGCGAAATAGGAGGTGACGCTGTCCAGCTCGACGCCTGAAATCAGCCGCTGATAGACCCTGTCATAGCTGGCCATATCTTCGGTCACCACTTTCAGCTGGTAATCGTAGTCGCCGCCGATGCGGTGAAAATCCACCACTTCCGGGATCGCCAGCACATGGCGGCGGAAGGTCTGCAGCCACTCAGCCGAGTGATGCCGCGTGCGCAGCAGCACAAAAACCACCAGATCCAGCCCCAGCTGCTTGCGGTCCAGCCGCGCTGTGGAGCCCTGCAGCAGCCCGCTGTCGTTCAGCGCCTTCAGCCGCCGCCAGCAGGCGTTCTGGGACAGGCCGATGTGATCTGCCAGTTCCCGTTGCGACAAGCTGGCATCCTGTTGCAGCGCCCGCAGAATACTGCGGTCAATCTGATCTGGAATTCTGTTCATTATTCGATCATATGACACAATATTTGGATAATCTACTCAGTAACTGATAAAGAATTCGCGCTTCATTCCGTTCAATGTGCTGACAGACGGAAACGGAGGCGCGGTATGACCCTGGCAGCATTCAAACAGACAATCCAGCAGGCAGCCCTGGACGGCAGCCTGGGGCAAAGCGTGATCGGCGACGGGGTGATGATTCCGGGTCTCAATGGCGAGGTGCCGCTGGTCTATGCCGATTATGTCGCCTCGGGCCGGGCACTGCGCCAGGTGGAGGACTTTGTGGCAGGAGAGGTTTTGCCGTTCTACGCCAATTCCCACACCGAGGCCTCTTACTGCGGCACCCAGATGACCCGTCTGCGCCGCGAAGCACGTGCTGAAATCGCCCGCATGACCGGCGCCACTGGGGAGGATGCGGTGGTTTTCACCGGATCGGGCGCCACCGCGGGCCTCAACCGGCTGGTCAGCCTGTTCGGCGTGGATCAGGCCGACCGGCCGGTTGTTTTCATCGGACCTTATGAGCACCATTCTAACATCCTGCCCTGGCGCGAAAGCAAGGCCGAGGTCGTGGAAATCCCCGAAGCGCCCGCGGGCGGCGTTGATCTGGGTGCGCTGGAGCAGGCCTTGAAAGATCACGCCGGCAGCGACCTGAAGATCGGCAGTTTCTCAGCCGCCTCCAACGTGACCGGCATTCTCACCGATCCGGACCCCGTAAGCCGCCTGCTGCATGAACATGGCGCGCTGGCAATTTGGGACTATGCCGGCGGCGGGCCCTACTTGCCGGTCGACATGGGCGGCAAAGGGGGCGCGCGCAAAGACGCTGTTGTGGTCTCGCCGCACAAATTCCCGGGCGGCCCCGGTGCCTCCGGTGTGCTGATCGTTAATACCAAAGCAGTGCGCCGCCGCTGCCCCTCATGGCCGGGCGGCGGAACCGTCAGTTTTGTTTCCCCTTGGCGGCACGAATACAGCGGTGATCTGGCCACCCGCGAGGAAGCGGGCACCCCGAATGTGATCGGGGATATCCGCGCGGCGCTGGCGTTCCTGGTCAAGGAAGCGGTGGGGCAGGAGCAGATCGAAGCCCGCGAAGCCCAATTCGCGCAGATGGCTTGGGAGGGGTGGTCTGGCAACCCCTGCCTGCGGATCCTTGGCCAGCGCGATGCGCACCGGCTGCCGATCTTTTCCTTTCTGGTCTCGGACAGCGCAGGCAATCCGGTGCACCAGCAGCTGTTCACCCGCATGCTGAGCGACGTTTTCGGCATCCAGGCCCGCGGCGGCTGTGCCTGTGCCGGGCCTTATGCACACCGGCTTTTGGAAATCGGCCAGCCGGAATCGGAAACCCTGTTCTCGGAATTGCAGGCCGGGGAAGAGATGAAGAAACCCGGCTGGGTGCGGCTCAACTTTTCATATCTGATGGAGCCGCAGACGGCGCAGTACATCATCGACAGCGTCAACGATCTGACCCGCCGGGCGGCTGAGTTTGCACCGCGTTACAATGTCGATCCGGAAACCGCGCGGTTCAAGGCTTTGGTGGCCTGAGCCATATGCAGTGGGTGCTTTCCCAAGAGCGGGGAAGCACATCACACGCTTGTGTTATGTAGGTACGCAGCGCCTTTGTTTAAAGGGGGAAAGTCTATGTTAAATCCCCCGGGACAGCGCTAACAGGCCGTGGCAGGCTTTGACTGTAGTTATTAAGTCGGAGCTTCGTTATGGCCCTTAAGCTGTCCGCCCCGGTTGGCGACAAAAAACGTATTACCAAGCCGGACCCCAAAACCGGCGAAAGCAAATTCAAACCTGTAAAGAACAACCCCGCAGACGTCGAACTGGTCCGCCTGATGCTCAAGGCTAACGGTTATTCCGTCGAGATCAGCACCAAATGCGATGCGGGGCTCATCAAGACCATTCGTGATTTCCAGAAGAAGAAGCTGGGGTTCCGCAAGCCTGACGGCATTGTTGATCCGGGTATGCGGACATGGAACGCGGGCCTGCCCAAGCTGGCCGCGCAATATGCTGCCGACACCAAGGTGGAGCGGGTCGAGGTCGTCGAGAACGGCAAGACCAAACTGATCACTGTGGCCGAATTCGAGGCCGGGCAGGAGGAGTTGCGGCGCAAGCTTCTGGCCAAGGCAGAGATGATGTACGGCCAGGCTGAATCCTGGGTCGACTTCTGCAACGAGGTGGAAAACACCCGGCAGGGCAATGAGACGTTCCTGAACGCGCTGACGGAATTTGCCGTTAGCGTGGTCAACGACAAGACCGACCCGCCCTGGACCGCGATCCTGAATGCGCGTTCCGAGGCGAGCCTGCTCAAGACCCTGACCAGCAAGAAAAAACCGGACTGGAAAAAGGTTTACAAGCAGGATGTGAAAGCCTCCAAGGCATATAACACCGGCGGCAAGGCCTTCAAAAAGTTCATTGACGAGCGCATCAGCACGGCCGGCGGCATTATCTGGAAGCTGGAGGTGGTGCGCGAGGTGTCCTTTGCGGTGGTCGAGACCTACATGACCGCGCGCTTGATCGCGACCAAGGGCATGTCGCCGGCCAAGGCCCATGCCATTGCCGCTGCCAGCACCGAGGCGGTCAAATCCAGTGCAGGCCAGCTGGGCGAGCATCTGGCGGGCAACAAGGTGACCTGGGACGGTGCCGCCAAAAAAGTCTTTATCGACAGCTTCATCGCCGGTCTTGCGGGGGCTGCAGGCGGCAAGCTGACGGCCAAGCTGTCAGCGGGCCTGGCGGATGATCTGGCCAAGGCGGCTGCCAAGAAGCTTTCGCGGGAGTTGCCCAAAAAGGCAGTGAAGGCCTTCTTTGAGAAGTTCCTGAAATCCAAGGCCGGGGAAGCCATGGTGACCGAGGCGCTGAAGGAAACCATTGGCCTCGCCAAACCCTTGATCGAAAAAGGGCGCCCGCCGAACACCAAGGAGATCAAGGAAAGTATCGCCAAGATACTGACCGCGGGCATCATGTCGGCAGGCGCAGGCAAGGCGCTGGAGAAATTCTCCTCAGGCTTTACCTCAGGGGCGGAGAAGTTCCTGAAGACCAAACTGGCACCGGCCGCAATGGAAGGCGCCGTCAAAAAGGACTTGATCGCCAAATACGGGGTCAAGGCCACCGAAGACTTCATCAAGCTGCATGGCGACGCGATTTATGGCGAAATTGCCAAGCAGATCACTGGCAAATCCCTCAGCAAATACGCGGGCGACGTGCTGACAAGTTCGGATGGCTCGCAGTCGGCGGCCACCATGCAGAAGCAGGCGAACGAGGCAATGCGCAAGGATATGGAGCTGCGCAAGCAGATCCAGAAGATCATCATGGCCGAGGCCAAGCGCAAGATGCCGAAGACAGCAGGCGCGCATTAGGAAGCCAGATCCTGATGCCACCCTGCATGCGCCGGGGGCTGCTGGAAGGGGGCGGCAGCATTGGGGAAGCATCATCTTGGTGCTTCCCCACCGGCGTTTGGGCCGTTATGACGGGCTGGAATTAAGGAGCCCGTATTATGACCCAACTCACACCGCAGCCCGGTATCATGGACATCGCCCTGTACGAGGGCGGGGCTGCCCATGTGAAAGGGGTGAGCAATGTTGTGAAGCTCTCCTCGAACGAGAACCCGCTCGGCCCCAGCCCGCGCGCCATTCAGGCGATGCAGGACGCGGCGGCCAATATGCACCGCTATCCCAGCTCGGACCACGCGGCGCTGCGGCAGGCGATCGGCGAGGTTCACGGGCTGGAGCCGGAACAGATCATCTGCGGTGCGGGCAGCGACGAGATCATCGCCTTCCTGTGCCAGGCCTATGCCGGTCCGGGCGACGAGGTCCTGTACACCGAGCACGGCTTTGCCATGTACCGCATCAGCGCGCTGGCAGCTGGGGCCACCCCGGTAGAGGTAAAGGAGCGCGAGCGTGTCACCGACGTTGACGCGCTGCTGGCGGGCTGCACCGACAAGACCAGGCTGGTCTTCATCGCCAACCCCAACAATCCCACCGGCACCATGATCAGCGGGGCTGAGGTGGCCCGGCTGGCTGATGGCCTGCCGGAAGGCGCTCTGCTGGTGCTGGATGGTGCCTATGCCGAGTATGTCGAGGGCTTCGATGCCGGCGCCGCGGTGATTGCCGCACGCAGCAACGTCTTCATGACCCGCACCTTTTCCAAGATCTACGGGCTTGGCGGTGCGCGGATCGGCTGGGGCTATGGCCCCAAGGAGATCATCAACGTGCTGAACCGCGTGCGGGGGCCGTTCAATGTCTCCAGCACGGCACTGGCAGGGGCCGAGGCTTCGGTGCGGGATGTAGAGTACGTCGATCAGTGCCGCGCCGACAACGCCAAATGGCGTGCCTGGCTGGCAAATGCACTGGGTGAACTCGGCGTGCCGTCCGATGTTTCCAGCACCAATTTCATCCTCGCGCGTTTCAGCAGCCAGGCTGAGGCCGAAGCCTGCGACACTCACCTGCAGTCGCTGGGGCTGATCGTGCGCCGGGTTGCGGGGTACAATCTCCCCACCGCGCTGCGCATCACCATTGGAGACGAAGCTTCTTGCCGCCGGGTGGCGGAAGGGGTGAAGGCGTTCAAAGAGGGCCGGGCATGAGCAGCCAGGAAAACGGGCAAGTATACGGGCGCGTGGCGCTGATCGGGCTGGGCCTGATCGCGTCGTCTATGTTCTGGGCCATCAAGCGCGCCGGGCTGGCAGGTGAAGTCACCGGCTATGCCCGCAGCCAGGAATCCCGCGATACCGCGCGCAAAATCGGCCTTTGCGACCGCGTCTGCGACAGCGCGCAGGACGCGGTGAGGGATGCGGATCTCATCGTGCTTTGCGTTCCCGTTGGCGCCATGGGGCCGGTGATGGAAGACATTGCCCCGGTGCTGAAGCCTGGTGCCACGGTTTCGGATGTGGGCTCGGTCAAGCGCCATGTGATTGATGCGGTGCAGCCGCATATTCCCGAAGGCGTGCATTTTGTGCCTGCCCACCCGCTGGCGGGCACCGAGCATTCCGGCCCCGAGTCCGGCTTTGCCGAGCTGTTCGATAACCGCTGGTCGCTGCTGGTGCCGGTCGAGGGCACCGATGCGCAGGCGGTGGATCAACTGCGCAAGCTGTGGGAAGGCATGGGCGCCAATGTCGATGTGATGGACGCCGACCATCACGATCTGGTGCTGGCCGTCACCTCGCACACGCCGCACCTGATCGCCTATACGATGGTGGGCGTGGCCGACGACCTGCGCCGGGTGACCGACAGCGAGGTTATCAAGTACTCTGCCGCCGGTTTCCGGGACTTCACCCGGATTGCCGCCTCGGACCCGACCATGTGGCGCGATGTGTTCTTGACCAACAAGGACGCCACTCTGGAAATCCTCGGACGCTTCACCGAGGAGCTCTTTGCATTGCAGCGGGCGATCCGCACCGGCGACGGCGAACACCTGCATGACTACTTCACCCACACCCGCGCCATCCGCCGCGGTATCATCGAGGCCGGACAGGACACCGATGCGCCGGACTTTGGCCGGGGACAGAAGAAATGATCCGCGCTGGGGCAGTGGTTCTGGCCGCAGCCTTTGCCAGCGCGGCGTGGGGCTCTGCGCCGGAAACGCCGCTCCAGGCAACTGAACGGCCTGCTGAGGCGGTCTATGAGACCGCGGCGCTTGCTCCGGTTCCTCAAACCCGCCCGGCATTGCACCCGCAACCGGCGCGAGTCCTCGCGGCGACAGCCCGCCCGGCCGCATTTGCGCCGCTGGGGCCGGGGTCTTCGCTGCTGCCGCTCGCCCGCCCGGACACTCTGGAAGAGCAGGTGCTGTTCAAACGCCGCCAGCGCCGCAAGGGCTCGGTCTGCGGCGACATTGATATTCAGGGTGATCACACAGGCGACATAGCTGGAAAACTGCCTGGATGCGGCGCCAGGGATGCGGTGCGGGTGCGCGAGATTGCCGGGGTGCGTCTCAGCCAGGCCGCGCTGATGACCTGCAATACTGCACGTGCGCTGAAGACCTGGATAAACCGGGAAGTCGAAACCGCCTTTGGGCGCCGCAACAAGGTGGTGTCCTTGCGCGTGGCTGCCCATTACGCCTGCCGCACCCGCAACAACCGGCCCGGAGCGAAGATTTCCGAGCACGGAAAGGGCAAGGCTATCGATATCTCCGGCTTCACGCTGGAAAGCGGCGAGACCATCAGCGTCCTGCACGGCTGGCAGAACCGCAAGACCCGGAAGAAGCTGAAGAAAATCTGGCGCGCTGCCTGCGGCCCGTTTGGAACGGTTCTGGGCCCTGAGGCCGACCGCTATCACCGCGATCACTTCCATCTGGACATTGCCCGCCACCGCGGCGGTTCCTACTGCCGTTAGAACGCGGAGCTTCTTTCCTACGGCCGGTTTTCAGTTGTTGCGCCCGGCGGGCTCCCGCGCCTGAAAGTGCACAGGGGCACATTACAGCCTTGGGCCGGGCGCGCTGCGCGCGCAGCAGCAATTCTGCTGTAAAGCGCTTCAGGGGCAGCTGTGCCCTGAAGCGCCTTTCCGAATGTGAAGAGGTTTGCATGTAAAGGTGAGACCGCGCTTGCGCATCGGCGCTGCACGGCCCTTGGCAGGCGGCAGTTCGGCGGCGGTCAGCGGATGATCAGCCGCGGCGCTGGGCCCAGGGGCAGGGGGCCCAGGGTCACATTCCCGCCTGAGAACCCCAAGGTAATATCCAGATGACGGGGATTGCCGCTGGCTTCGGCCAAGAGGCCCAGCACCCGTTCCACCGAGCTGCGCAAAGAGGGCGGCAGCGCTCCGCTGCGCTCTGCCATCTGCACCAGCCCGCGCCAGTTCTCCGCTTGCAAGGCAACCTTGCCTTCGGGGAGGCCGCGTTCATCCACGGTTACGGCGCCGGCAGCCTTGAGCTGCAGATCGCCCCAGCGGGCCTCGGCCAGCTTCAGATCGATCCGGCGCGGCTGCGGCCGCTGCTGTTCCAGCGCTGACCGGTCCCACGGCGTGTCAAAGGCAACGGTCAACTCTGCTTCCAGCGTGTCGAACCGCTCCGGAAGGTCTGAACTGGCCGCCAGTAAACGCCGCCAGGCGGCACGCGGAGAGAGTTCAGCAGCCCGCGCGGTGATCCGGTAAACCGCTGGCTGCGCGGATTGCACCATGCGCAGGTCCAGCGCGTTGCCGTGCAGCACTGCATCGCCGCTGCGGGCGATCTGCCAGGGCCCGGAGAGGAGGGTCATTTCCTCAAGTTCAAGCGCCGCACCGGGGGCCAGATGCAGACCAGCCTGCAGGCCTTGGGCCGCGATCACAGCGGTGCGGTCGAAATAGGACAGCCGCTGCGGGGTGTCCGGAAAACGCAAGGTGAGCTGCCCGGGCCAGATGGCGGGGTTTGCCATTTCCAGCCAGTCGGCCCGCCAGGCGGTGCCGGTGCCGGGGTCTGCCAGCACGGGCTGGGCAATGCGGGTCAAATGCACGGCGGGGTAACCGCTGGTCTCAAGCCCGGCATACTCCGCTTGCCAGCCTTGGCGGTGCTGCTCGGCAAACCAGGCGGCGATCCCGGTCTTCAGGCCCCAAGCCGCGGCGGCCCAATAAAGGCTCCACAGCAGCAGGGCGGCAATCAGCAGTTTTGCCAGGCGCATCGTATAGCCTCTTTTGTCCGCAGCAGGATTGCTGTTTATAGAGGGTGAGCAGAAAGGGCCAGACAACATGACCATGTGGGTATTCGGATACGGATCGCTTCTTTGGAACCCCGGCTTCCCGGTGGCGCAGCGCGAGGTGGCGATGCTGCACGGTTTTGCGCGCTCCTTTTGCATGACTTCGATCCACCACCGCGGCACCGAAGACCACCCCGGCTTGGTGCTGGCGCTGGATGAAACCGAAGGCGCCCACTGCAAAGGGCTGGCGCTGTCGGTCGAAGCGGGCCACGAAGAACAGACTCTGGCGGAGCTGCGCGAGCGTGAACTGATTTCCTCGGCCTATCTGGAGCGCGACCTGGAGGTTGAGCTGGCAAATGGCTCTGTGGTCACTGCTGTCACCTATGTGATTGACCCGCACCATGTGCAGTACTGCGGCGGCCTTAGCCTGGAAGAGCAGGCGCAGATGATTGCCCATGCGGTCGGCGGGCGCGGCCCCAACACCGAGTATCTCTATAACACCGCTGAGCATCTGGCGGAGATCGGCCTGGCGGACCGCGACCTCGATTGGCTGACGGGCCGGGTGCGGGAAATCACCGCATAAAGCCTTGGCGCTTTTGACACTTTGCTTATAGGCTGCAATCGCAATACGAGCAGTCAAAGTGTCAGGAGCCAAAGAAGATGGCGCAGCCAGACCGCAAAACCCGGCCTCAGTTCTCACAGCCGGTGCGGCAGATCATCATGATGCTGATCGCGCTGGGGCTTTCCGGCTTTGGCGCCTTTGTCGCCTTGCCGCGGGTGCTGCCGGTGTTCGAGGCGAACCCCTGGCTCAACGGCTTTATCGTGCTGGTATTCGTGATCGGTGTGCTGGCGTGTTTCTGGCAGGTGGTGCAGCTCATCGGTTCGGTGCGCTGGATCGAACGCTTTGCCGCCGGCGACAATCAGGAGCACCGCCGCCCGCCCTCGATGCTGGCGCCGCTGGCCTCGCTTCTGGGCTCGCGGTCCGCGCGGATGCAGCTTGGATCGGCCTCGACCCGCTCCATCCTGGACTCGGTTGCCAATCGTGTTGATGAAGACCGGGAAATCACCCGTTACATCGTCAACCTTCTGATTTTCCTTGGCCTTTTGGGAACTTTCTATGGCCTTGCCACCACCGTTCCGGCGGTTGTCGACACCATCCGCAGCCTGGCTCCGCAGGAAGGCGAGGAGGGGCTCTCGGTCTTCAACCGTCTGATGACCGGGCTGGAGGCGCAGCTGGGCGGCATGGGCGTGGCCTTTGCGTCGTCTCTGCTGGGCCTCGCTGGCTCGCTGATCGTCGGCCTATTGGAGCTGTTCGCCGGACACGGACAGAACAGGTTCTACCGCGAGCTGGAGGAATGGCTGTCCTCCATCACACGCGTGAGCTTCTCCTCGGGCGAGGACGGCGCAGGCGACAGCGGTGTGGTCTCGCAGGTGCTCGACAACATGGCTGAGCAGATGGACGCGCTGCAGATGATGTTTGCCGAAACCTCGGCAGGGCGCGCGGCAGTGGACCAGAAGCTGGGTGACCTGGTGGAAACCATTCAGGAAA
Organism: Leisingera sp.; assembly: GCA_040830225.1. Taxonomy (GTDB): domain Bacteria; phylum Pseudomonadota; class Alphaproteobacteria; order Rhodobacterales; family Rhodobacteraceae; genus Leisingera. Next base: position 972 of record JBFOLS010000538.1, on the reverse strand, counting down.
TGAACCGTCGCCAGGATCAGACCGGCACCATCACCGCTGCGCTGGACCGGGTGGCGGTGGGCCAGGAAGCTTTGACCGAGATCCTGCGCGCCCAGAGCGAGCATGGCGGGATCGACGCCGAAAGCCGGATGCGGCTGCGCTCGATCGACGTGCAGATGCTGCGCATCCTCGAGGAAATCTCGGCCGGCCGTCAGGAGAGCCTTACCGAGCTGCGCAAAGACATCGACCTACTGGTCAAGGCCTTTGCCCGTCCGCGAGGATTGTCGCGCGGCGGCATGCCGGGCCGGGACGCGGGGGAGTAAGCCATGGCCCTCTCCCGGCGCACAGGGCAGCGGTTCCAGGCCTCGATCTGGCCCGGGTTCGTCGATGCAATGACCGGGCTGTTGCTGGTTCTGATGTTTGTGCTGACCATCTTCATGGTGGTGCAGTTCGTGCTGCGCGAGACGATCACAGGGCAGGAAAGCCAGCTGGATGAGCTTTCGGCCGAAGTCAGCGCGCTGGCCTCCGCTCTGGGGCTTGAGGAGCGCGAGAACAGCCGTCTCAACGCCCGGATGGGGGCGCTGACCTCCACGCTGAACACTGCAGAAGAGAATCTGGAGCAGGCCCGCAGCCTGATCACCTCGCTGACTGCCGAGCGCGACCGGCAGGCGGGGGAACTGGCCGAGGCCGCCAGCCGCATCACGAGTTTCGAAGCGCAGGTCGCTGCACTGATTGCCAGCCGCGATGCGGCGCAGGCGCAGGTGGCGGACCTAAGTGCTGAGCGCGAAAGTTTGGAAGAGGCCCAGACGGCGCTGCTGAGTGAGCAGGAGGCCTTGAACCTGGCTTTGGCCCAGGCCCGCGGCGAGATCGATGCTCAGGCGGAAGCCGCGCGGCTGGCAGCTGCCGAACGCGAAGCAATGGAAGCGCTGATTGCCAGCCTGGAACAGGAAGGCTCCGCACAGGCCGGGCAAATCTCGGACCTGCAGGAACAGC
>JBFOLS010000537.1:0-3625 GCA_040830225.1 Leisingera sp. | reverse complement strand
CTCGAACCGGATCGAGGATTTCGACGCCACCAGCAACGGCGAGAAGATCGACCTGTCCGCGGTCACCCGCATCAAGAGCTTCAACGATCTGAAGAACAATCACATGTCCCAGTCCGGTGACGACGTGATCATCACCGACAACGCGCAGACTGAGATTGTCCTGGCCGGGGTGGACCTCGCCGATCTGGGCAAAGGCGATTTCATTTTCTGACCCGTTCACAGCTGGCTGCGGCCCCGTTTCCGGGCCGCAGCCCCCCTGGCCCAAGACCCTTTTCAAACCGCAACCGCCGCCCAAGCCTGGGAATGGCCCGGTTCCGGCCACAACACCGTCGCAATTCCAAATAGATTGATAACGTTCGCAGCACGCTAAAGTTGTTCCGGGCACATTTCTGACTGAACAGTATTGATCAAAGGATTGCCCAATGCCCGTTACCGGCGAAGTCCTGCCCCAAGACATTCTTGCCGCCAGATTGCAGAACGCGGCCCCCGAAGCCGCAGCGGGGCTGGTGCTGACCGGAACCGAAGGCGATGACTCGCTGACCGGCGGCACCGGTGACGACCACATCTCCGGCGGCGGCGGCAGCGATACACTGTCGGGCGGCGAGGGAAACGATACGCTGATCGGGGGAGCGGGCAGCCGGAACTTGCTTTACGGGGGCGGCGGAAATGATCTTCTGGATGGCTCGGGCACCGGCGGCCTGTTCGAAGGCGGCGATGGCAAAGACACAATTCGGGCCGGCCTTGACAGTAGTGAACCGGGGACCGGTCTCACCATCAATGGCGGCGGGGATGATGACTTGATCCTCCTGTCGGGGAACATGGCCTATTACACCGAGATCCGGGACAGTTCGGGACAGGATACGATCCGGCTCGACGGTGACATCCGGGTGCTGGGAAGGTTCGATGCTGAATCTGATGTACTGGATTTCAAAGGTTACTCGATCCGGGGAACTGCCGCGGACAACTTCATTAGCTTGAGCAGCGGCTCGGTCAGCAACCCCGGAGCCATCCAGGCAGGCGCAGGAAACGACAGCGTAAACGGATCGTCCCAAGCTGATCTGGTTTACGGGGGCAGCGGCTGCGACACCCTCTTTGGCTTTGACGGCAATGACACATTGCGCGGAGGCAGCGGGAATGATCTGCTTGAAGGGGTGTTAGGCAGCAACCTGCTCCAAGGCGGTTCGGGGAGTGATGCTATCGGTGGTGGAAACGGGGAAGACACCATCTATGGCGGCGCAGATGACGATCTTGTCAAGTCGCTGGACGGGGACGACTGGATAAACGGAGGCAACGGCCACGACATCCTGTGGGGAGAGGACGGCGCGGACTGGATCAAAGGCGGCCGCGGCCGTGATGAACTTCTTGGCGGGGTTGGAAACGATACGCTGACCGGCAGCGGCGGCAAAGACGTATTTGTGTTTTTTGACAATGACGGCAACGACATACTTACCGATTTCAGCGTGCACACCCGGGGCGAGAAAATCCATCTGGCCGCCCTGACAGAAATCGAAAGCTACAGCGACCTGATGAACAACCACATCTCGGAAGTCGATGGTAATGCGGTCATCGACGATGGCGCCGGCACCGTCATCACTCTGCAAGGAGTCGGTGTCGCTGACCTGAGCAAAGGCGACTTCCTTTTCTGAACCTCCGCTGCGTCCGGGCGGCGCCTAACCGGCATCCCGCATCCGGCGCAGCCAGGCGGTAAAGCGCCGCGCCTCCGGCCGAAGCACCCCCTGGCGGGTGGCAATGTAATAACCGCGCCCGTCGTTTTCGGTGAACAGCGCCACCAGCCGCCCCTCTGCCAGATCCTCCTCGACAAAGGCGCGCACCGCCACGCCAACCCCCTGCCCCGCGCGCACGGCCTGCATCAGCAGGTTCCCCGGCATTCTGGTCCTGGGACCGCGGATCGTCTCCTCGACCCCGTGCGCCTTCAGCCAATGACCGCCCTCCGAGGTGCCAAGCTCCTCCAGCCAGGGATAGTCCAGCAGGTCCTGCGGCGAGGCCACTTTCCTGCCGTCCAGCAGCCCCGGCGCCGCAATCACCACCATCGGAGAAGCCAGCAGCATTTCCGCCTCCAGCCCGGGCCAGGCGCCGTCGCCGTAGCGCAGGGCAACATCAATGCCCCCGGGCTTCAGCTCCGCAATCCCGCCAGAGGGGTCCAGCACCAGCTCGATCCCCGGATTCTCGGTCTGAAACGCGGGCAGCCTGGGCATCAGCCAATGGGTGGCAAACATCGGCGTGCAGGTGATGTGCAAAGGCCGGGCGGCGCTGACGCTGGAGATTTCCTGCACCGCGGTCTGGATCGCCCCGAATCCCAGGTGCAGCGCCCGGGCCAGATGCGCGCCCTCGGCGGTCAGCGCCAGCGCCCGGCCGCCGCGCTCCAGAAGCGCCACCCCCAGATGCGCCTCCAGCGCCCTCAGCTGCTGGCTGATGGCAGCGTGGCTCACATTCAGGATGGCGCCGGCCTCCACCACAGTGCCTGCTTCCGCAAAGGCTGCAAACGCCCTAAGGGACGCCATCGGCGGCATGCTCATCCAATCCATATGTAATCTCAGCTTACAAACAGCGTTTTTTCTTAACTCGCAAATTCCGGCCCTTCACACAAGTATGAGGACAGACGCCAAAACAGGAGGCACATGAAATGTTAGGTATCTTTGCCCGCAGCATGTTCACTGCAACCCGCATCAGCCAGCCCCCGGCCCGCGATACCAAGCCCGCGGACCCGGACCGCAAGGACCGCTGGGCAGCGCCGGACCACTGGATCCGCCACAGCACCCATGGCCAGGACCGGGCCACCCGGTAGCCGCCGGGGCATGCTTGCAGAACTGGCAGGAAAAAAGCGCCGGTTTTCCAGGAAACGCGCGAACAGATCGGAAAACCGGCGCATGACCCGCGCAGCCTGCACGTAGGCCTTGCGGGATGTCTTACTGCCTAAATGGGGAGGGCTAAGCAGCAATGTCTTTCATCTGCGGGTTTACCCCGTTCCGGCCCGGCAGAATTTGACAAGGATCAAACCGGCGAAAAAAATTGCCCGGTTCCAGCAAAAATCCTACGTTTGCCCCATGGACATGGACACGCGCGAACAGACGGAACAGGGCGCCCGCGCGCCGCTGTCGTCAGCAGAAGTCGGCGCTCTGGCGCATTTGTACCGCGGCGAAATCTACCGCAGCACCGTCTGGCGCACCCGGCTGGACACCACCACCAACTGGGCCGTGGTCACCCTGGGCGTCGCGCTGTCGATCTCCTATTCCTCCCCGGAAGCTTCGCCGCTGCCGCTGATCCTTGTCGGCATCCTGATCATCTTCTTCCTGATGCTCGAGGCCCGGCGCTACCGCTACTTTAACGTGTTTCGTGCCCGGGCCCGCTGGCTGGAGACGCATTTCTACACCCCGATGCTGCAGGAAGGCGACCTGCATCTGGAAGAGCATTGGCAGGACGTTCTGGCCGCCGACTATCTGCGGCCCGAATACCATGTCGGCGTGATGACCGCGATCGGGCGGCGGATCCGCCGCAACTACTTCTGGATACTGCTGATCCAAACGCTTGCCTACGCGGGAAAAATCGCCGTGCACCCGACTGGCGTGACGTCATTGCCGCAAGCTGTTGAGCGCGCGGACATCGG
>JBFOLS010000536.1:0-4709 GCA_040830225.1 Leisingera sp. | reverse complement strand
GGCTTCGGGTGGATATGTCGGAATTGATGGAGAGGCCTTCAGTCGCCACTCTAATCGGCTCGCCTCCGGTCTCTGTCGGTTATGACGAGGGCGGGGTGCTGACTTAGGCCGTGCGCCGCCGCCCCTATCAGGTGGTGCTGTTCTACGAAGTCGAAAAGGCGCATCCCGACGTGTTCAATGTGCTGCTGCAGGTGCTGGATGACGGCATGCTGACCGATGGCCAAGGCCGCACCGTGGACTTCAAGCAGACGATGATCATCCGGACCTCGAACCTCGGTGCGCAGGCGCTCAGCCAGTTGCCCGAGGGGGCTGATGCGTCGGACGCGCGGCGCGACGTGATGGATGCGGTCAAGGCGCATTTCCGGCCCGAGTTCCTGAACCGTTTGGATGAGACTATCATCTTTGACCGTCTGGCGCGGGCGGATATGGACGGCATTGTCGAGATCCAGCTGGCGCGCCTGCTGAAGCGGCTGGCAAGCCGCAAGATCGCGCTGGAGTTGGACGAGGCTGCCAAGACCTGGCTGGCGGACGAGGGCTATGACCCGGTGTTCGGCGCCCGGCCCCTGAAGCGGGTGATCCAGCGCGCCCTGCAGAACCCTCTGGCCGAAGCCCTTTTGGGCGGCGAGATCAAGGACGGCGACACCGTCCCGGTCTCGGCGGGCAGCGAGGGGCTGATCATCGGCGACCGGCTGGGGACGTCAGAGAGGCCCAGGCCTGACGATGCCGTGGTGCATTAATCACGGCTGTGAACGGGAAAGGCCTGCGGCCGTCGCAGGCCTTTTCTTGTTTAGCCTTTCACGCGCTTGGAGGCGGTGGGAAAAGCTCTAGATTAGGAATCTGTTCCTATCACAGGCGCCGGTTCAATGATCCATTATAGGCGCGGTCCGGCCTTTGCCCTTTTCCTCCTCGTGCTGCTGTGCGGCGCGCTGGTGGCTTATTTCCTGGATGGGCAGGTGCGTTCGGTGGAGGACGTGGTCAATTGGCTGCGCAGCACTGGGGCTTGGGCGCCGGTAGCGGTGATGCTTCTGATGGTAGTCCATTCTTTTGTGCCGTTTCCGGCGGAAGTCCTGGCGCTGTGTGCGGGCGCAGTCTTTGGTGCGCTGTTGGGGGCTGCACTGATTTGGATTGGGGCAATGCTTGGGGCGCTAGTAGCCTTTTGGTTCGCGCGCAGTCTAGGACGGGAGGCGATACGAGCTTGGCTGAGCGAGGCTCAGGTGCGGCAGTTGGATGCCTGGACAGAAGAGCGAGGCGCGTTGACGCTTTTGGCTGTACGCCTGATTCCGGTGATTGCCTTCAATCTAATAAACTACGCCGCTGGGCTGACCCAGGTCCGCATTTGGACCTTTGTTTGGACCACTGCGCTGGGCATCCTGCCGGTGACGCTGCTGTGCACCTGGTTTGGAACGCAGATGCTGGATATGGACTGGCCGTTGCTGGTCGCGGTCTCGGCCGGGCTGCTGATCGTACTGTTTGTCATGCACCGGTTGGCGCGGTCCTGGATCTGATGCAGTGCCAAAGCCAGTAGATTGGGGCAGGGTTCATCCCTCCGCCGCGTCCCTGGCGACCCGCCGCTCATACTTCCGGCGCAGGACTTTCAGGCGGGGTTCCCAATCATATCGTGGGTCCTCGGTGGTAGCCGACCAGTAAAGCTTGCCGCCATAGCGCCAGGGGTCGAGCACGATGCCCTCGTAAATACCGTCACCCTTGGCGGCGATCACCGCAGTGGAGTGGTCGATGCGGAAATCGCTTCTTGGTTCGGCAATGGCGCGCAGCATCGACAGTGTCTGGAAGTTCTCCTGATTCAGGCGCGCCTGCATGTCCTCGGCGTAATGCACGCAGATGCCGCGCTCCTTGACGCCGCTGTTCACCAGAGTGTTGTGGATGATCGGCGAGGTGGTGACATTATACTGTTCGGCCAGCCGGGCGGAGTAGCTGTAGGCAATCTCTGCCGCGCGGCGGGCCTCGCTTGGATCGACCTCCGGATCCATGGACTGCAGGGCGCGGGACAGTTCTGCGACATCATCCTTGGTCGCGGAGGGGCCTGCGGCGCAGCCGGACAGCACAGCCGCGGCCAGCAGCATTAGGTAAGCAAAAAGGGGTTTCATATCGGTCTGCCCGTGCCGGAATTTCACTTTCCGGCCAGCATAGCCAAAGCTGCGCCGCTGTGCAGCGGGGAAAATATAGGGGCCCGGCTTATTCCTCGATCGCTTCCTGCACGATGCCGTCCAGCAAGTTGTGGATCACCTGCATCTCGCCCTCGGGGAAGGCGCGGAAGCCGATGGTGACCTCATCCGCGCCGGGGCGCTGGGCCACGAAAATATTATAGGGGCAGAAGGCGATGTTCATCGGATTGGCCTCCATCACCTGGCGCGACAGTTTGGCGGAGCAGAAGGAAAACACCTGCGCCTGGGTAAACAGCACTACATCCGAGCCGACATCCGCCCGGGTGCGCTCCAGCATCTCGCCCACGTGGCTCACATGATCGATCACCAGCCCGCGGTTAGTGATGGCGCTTTCCAGCCCGAAGGTTGCGTCGTCATAAGGCAGCGTGGTTCTGTAGCTGACCATGTCCTGCGCGGCGGCCTGGGTGCCAAGAGCCAGAGCGGCTGCGGTGATGAGCTGTTTCAAGGGGGGGGGCTCCTGCTGCAAGTACTGAGGCTGTTTCTGCCGCGCTGAACATATTAGGGTTTTTGCATAGGTTCGTCCCGGAGGCTACCGGTTTCTTTGCCGCATGCCTGGCGGTTCATGCCAGGTGAACCAAAACGTGCTACGTTACAGATCTCTCGCGCAGTCGTGACAGGATATGTTTTGGGATTTGCGCACGGGGCCGTTACGTCATGTGTAACGGAGTTTCAGGAGACACAGATGGCGCGCCGCTGGACCAATGATTTGACCCTTGCAGATGCAACCCCTGAGGCGGCCTACTGGAACCGCCGCCAGATCATGGCGGGGCTGGCGGGTTCCGGATTGGCTGCTGCGCTGGGCAGCCGGGCGCAAGCGGAAGAGGCGCTGGAACCCAACACTTGGGACGAGGTCACGAACTACTGCAACTTCTATGAATTCGGCACCGGCAAGGGCGACCCGTCAAAATATGCGGACCGGATGACCACTAAGCCCTGGAGCGTTAAGATCGATGGTCTGGTGGACAAGCCGGGCGAGTATTCCTTTGAGCAGATCCTGGGGGAGATGACGCTGGAGGAGCGCATCTACCGCTTCCGCTGTGTTGAGGCCTGGTCGATGGTGGTGCCCTGGCAGGGATTTGAGCTGGCCGATCTCCTGAATATGGCAGGGGTGCAGGATGGTGCCAAATACGTGGCTTTCGAAACCCTCTACCGCCCGTCCGAGATGCCCGGCACCGCCTATAAAGTGCTCGATTGGCCCTACCGCGAGGGTCTGCGCCTGGATGAGGCGATGCACCCGCTGACCGTGATGGCGACCGGCATCTTCGGCAAACCGCTGCCCAATCAGAACGGCGCGCCGCTGCGGCTGGTTGTTCCGTGGAAATACGGCTTCAAGTCGATCAAGTCGGTGGTGCGTATCACCTTGACCGATCAGGAGCCGCCGACAAGCTGGAACATGGCCAATGGCCGGGAGTACGGCTTCTATAGCAATGTGAATCCCAATGTCTCGCATCCGCGCTGGAGCCAGGCCAGTGAGCGCCGCATCGGCGGCGGGCTGTTTGCCAAGCGCCAGCCGACGCTGATGTTCAACGGGTATGAGGCTGAGGTCGCCTCCATGTACGACGGTATGGACCTGGCCAAGTTCTATTGATTGAGGCTGCCTGATGGGACCCGTGAACCAGCTTCTTCGCCGCTTGCCCGTTTGGGCGGTGTACCTGCTCGGCGTCCTGCCGTCGCCCTGGCTTTTTTATCAGGGGCTCACCGGCGGTTTGGGCGTGGAGCCGATCAAGGCGCTGGAGCATGAATACGGGGAGCTGGCGCTGCAGCTGCTGATCCTGACGCTGGCCATTTCTCCCTTGCGGCGGCTCCTGGGGCTGAACCTGATGAAGTTCCGCCGGGCGATCGGGCTTCTGTGCTTCTTCTATGTCCTGTGCCACCTGCTGGTCTGGCTGGTGCTGGATGTGCAGATTCCGGGCCAGATCCTCGCTGATATTGCCAAGCGGCCTTATGTCACCATCGGCATGGGGGCCTTTGTCCTGATGCTGCCGCTGGCGGTGACCTCCAACAACCTGTCGGTTCGCACGCTGGGCCGTAACTGGCCAAAGCTTCATAGGCTGACGTATGCGGCTGGTTTGCTTGCTGCGGTGCACTTTGTGCTGCTGACTAAGGGGTTTCAGATCGAGCCTTTCATTTATCTTGGCTTGGTACTCCTGTTTTTGGCGCTGCGTCTGCCCGGGGTACGCCAGCTTAAGCTGGTTCCTGTGTCCCGCGGCACTTAGTCTGAATTCCGAGCAGGGATTTCGCGCGCCGCTTAGCCTCTCTTCTTTGTTGGCTCACTTCCCTGGCTGTTTTTCGTCCCCTCCGGGGGGCGCTTGTGACCGGAGCGAGGCTGGCTGGTGTTCTGGCGGCGGTTTTGAGCGGCGTCGTGCTGTGCTTCCGGTGTGTTGTTCATTGCTTCCCGGTTTTGTTCTGTGGGTAAGTTGGTTGAGTCTGTGGGTAAGTGGTGTTTGGTGCGGTTTGGGGCGGGGGTGCTTGGTTCTGAGGTGTTTGCGGCTGCGGAAAGTTGGTCAGGTGTGCTGACTTTGTTTT
>JBFOLS010000535.1:0-11246 GCA_040830225.1 Leisingera sp. | reverse complement strand
GGATATCGGCTGGTTCTTCTCCAAGCTGGCGGTAGTCACCTTTGGCGGTGCCTATGCAGTGCTGGCCTATATCAGCCAGACAGTGGTGAGCCAGTTCGGCTGGATCAGCGCCGGGCAAATGATCGACGCGCTGGGCCTGGCCGAAACCACGCCAGGACCGCTGATCCTGGTTACCCAGTTTGTCGCCATGCTGTCTGGGCTGCTGAAAGACGGCCTCGGCCTGTTCCTGGCGGCGGGTGCAGTGGCGCTTTGGGCCACTTTCATGCCTTGCTTCCTGTGGATTTTTGCCGCGGCGCCCTATGTCGAGCGGATCGCTGCCCATCCCCGCCTGGGCATGGCTTTAAAGGCTGTCACTGCAACGGTTGCGGGCGTCATCCTGAACCTGTCGGTCTGGTTCCTGCTGCACGTGGCCTTTGCAGAAACCCGCGTGTTTGAAGCCGGGTTCCTGCATGTCCCTGCCCCGGTCTGGAACAGCATGAACAGCACTGCTGTACTTCTGGTTCTGCTGGCGCCGCTGGCCGCCTGGATTGTCAGCGGCAATATGCTGCTGCTTCTGGCGGTGATGGCAGTTGCAGGCTTGGGAACCGCGGAATTCCCGTTTGCAATCAGTTGACTGCTAAACTCCCGCTAGGCTTTTCTGTACGAAAAATTTTATTTCAGCCCGGAAGGCCGCCCTTTTGTTTCCGGCAGAATCTCCTATGCTGGGAGCAAATGAACAAAGGGTGACTGCATGTCCCGTGAAATCGACTATGGCAACCTGATGCACTCAGCCATGCGCGGCCTGATCCGGACCGTGCTGCAGGATATTTCCGAGAACGGATTGCCGGGTAACCACCACTTTTTCATCACCTTCGACACCGCCCACCCCGATGTAGAACTGGCTGACTGGCTGTCCGACCGCTACCCCGGTGAGATGACCGTGGTCATGCAGCATTGGTTCGACAATCTGACCGTCGACGAAGAAGGTTTTGCTGTGACCCTGAACTTCGGCGATTCCCCTGAGCCGCTCTATATCCCCTACGACGCCATCCGCACCTTCGTTGACCCGTCAGTGGAGTTCGGCCTGCGCTTTGAAAGCGCCGATGAAGAGGCGGAAGGTTATACCCCGGTTGCAGAAGCCGACGAAGAGCAGGATGGCGACGACTCCCCTGCTCCGGAAAAGAAAGACGCGGATGTGGTGTCGCTGGACAGCTTCCGGAAATAACCCGCGCAGTCACCGGAGATATGCATGGGCGGCCTGTTTGGGCCGTCTTTTCTGCATCGGTGGTTAAGCCCGGCCTGATATTCCTAGGCTCATTGCCGGGTCAGAAATGTCTCCAGGCGGCGTTTCGGCTCGCCATTCAGACGTGAGATATAGACCAGATCAAGCCCGCCGTCAGCCAGCGACCGGTCATACTGCTGCATTTCGTAGTCGCCGTTGGGGTGAATGAACAGCGAAAACACGGTCATGGTGCCATTGGTGACCCGGCCCCAGACAAAAGGTTCACCCTCCATCGGGTTGAGTGGCACCGCATGGCCAAACACATTGCGGGTCATCGCCGCCGCAAATACGCCCTCCCGCCCGCTTGGCACGAACTCCACCTCATAACTCTTTGTTTTCTTTCGGCCATCATCCTTTTCTGTGGTCGCCGTCCACATCACTATAAAGCCCTTTCGGGTCTCTTGGATTTTCACGCTCATATCCCGGGGGTCGATGTCACCGTCGGCTTTGACGATATCGACGCTGCCAGTGTATTCGCCGGTAAAGCGCGAAACATCGGCCAGCGCCTGCAGGGGCAACAGCAAAAAGGCAGCTGCCGCCAGCACAGGCACTACTACCGGCCCTAGAATACGCAGGACTTTCAAGCGAATATGCACTCTCTCTTCCTCTCCGGTTCGTATGGCCTGTCCCTGCAATCTAAACATAGCACGACCTTACACAATGGTAACGGGTGAAGAGACCGCACCGGAACTGCGCCAATTCACCACTATACCTGACCGCGCGAATGACTATGCTGCGCGCAACTGGCCAATTGCGTCGCATTCGCGCACAGGCTAAACGGCATACAACCGCATACAAATCAGAGAGGCGACGGATGTCCGAGACCCGCACCGAAACCGACAGCTTTGGCCCGCTTGAGGTCCCTTCCGACAAGTACTGGGGCGCACAGACCCAGCGTTCGATCATGAACTTTCCCATCGGCTGGGAAAAGCAGCCGGTCGCCATCGTGCGCGCGCTCGGCGTGATCAAGCAGGCCTGCGCCATGGCCAACAAGGAGTCCGGCAAGCTGGACGCCAAAATCGGCGACGCTGTAATCCAAGCCGCCAGCGAAGTGGTTGCGGGTAAGTTCGACGACAACTTCCCGCTGGTTGTCTGGCAGACCGGTTCCGGCACCCAGTCCAACATGAACTCCAACGAGGTGATCGCCAACCGTGCGATCGAAATCCTCGGCGGCGTTATCGGCTCCAAGGACCCTGTGCACCCGAACGATCACTGCAACATGGGCCAGTCCTCGAACGACACTTTCCCCACCGCAATGCATATCGCCACCGCGATGAGCGTGCGCGACGTGCTGGTGCCGGGCCTGACCAAGCTGGCCGAAGGGCTGGAGGCCAAGTCGGAAGAGTTCAAGGACATCATCAAGATCGGCCGCACCCATACCCAGGACGCCACTCCGCTGACGCTGGGCCAGGAATTCGGCGGCTACGCCCATCAAATCCGCCAGGGCCTGGCCCGGGTCGAGGCTGCGATGCCCGGCATCTATGAACTGGCGCAGGGCGGCACCGCTGTCGGCACCGGTCTCAACACCCAGAAAGGCTGGGGCGAGAAGGTCGCCGCCAATATGGCGGAAATCACCAGCCTGCCCTTTGTCACCGCCCCGAACAAGTTCGAAGCCCTGGCCGCCCATGACGCCATGGTGTTCCTGTCCGGCGCGCTGGCGACCATTGCGGGCAGCTGCTACAAGATCGCAAACGACATCCGCTTCCTCGGTTCCGGCCCGCGTTCCGGCCTTGGCGAGCTGATCCTGCCGGAGAACGAACCGGGCTCCTCGATCATGCCGGGCAAGGTGAACCCGACCCAGGCCGAGGCACTTACACAGGTGGCAGCGCATGTGATGGGCAATGACGCGGCAATCAAGTTTGCAGGCTCGCAGGGCCATTTCGAACTGAACGTCTACAACCCGATGATGTCCTACAACCTGCTGCAGTCGATCCAGCTTCTGGGGGATGCGGCGGACAGCTTCACCGAGCGGATGCTGAACGGCATCAAGGCCAACGAACCGCGCATCGACAAGCTGATGAAGGAGTCGCTGATGCTGGTCACCGCGCTGGCGCCGACCATCGGCTATGACAACGCCACGACCGTCGCCAAGACCGCGCACAAGAACGGCACCACGCTGAAGGAAGAGGCAATCGCACTCGGCTTCGTGGACGAGGAAACCTTTGACGCCGTGGTCCGGCCGGAACAGATGATCGGCCCAAAGGGCTGATTCAAATTAGTAAAACCTTGAAGGCGCGCCGGGAGACCGGCGCGCTTTAGCTATTTTTAACTATAAAATTGTGGTTGGAGCCTGCTCGCCTTCCTAAGGTCAGGGAACTGTCTAAGCCCCGGAGCCAGCTATGCCCCGCTATGCCACTTACAGGCTGTGGATCATCCTGTCGCTGCCTGCGGTTCTGATCGCATACAAGGCGGCGCTGACCCCCGGTCCGGCAATGTTCCGCGCCCTGGCGCATCCCGCTGCGGAGTTATCTGCCCGGCTTTTGATCCTGGCCATGCTGGCTACGCCGCTGATGCTGCTGTTCAAGAGGCATGACGCCCCCCGCTGGCTGCGTAAGAACCGGCGGGCGCTTGGTGTCTTCTCCTTCGTCTATGCAGCCATCCACCTGTTGCTCTATCTGGCCGGACGTGTCTCCTGGGATGCGGTGACTTCTGATCTCTCCGAAACCTACATCCTTGCCGGCTGGCTCGCCTTTGCCATTCTCATGCCGCTTGCCTTCACCTCTTGCGATGCTTGCGTGAAGCAGATGGGGACCAGGTGGAAACAGCTGCAACGCTGGGCTCATCCGGCTGCTCTGCTGGTCCTCCTGCATTGGGCCGCAATCAATGATTGGTCACACCCGGCCGAAGCCGTTTTCCATTTTGGGCCGCTTCTGCTGCCGCAAGGCTACAGGGTCTGGTACTGGTACCTGCGCCCGCGCCCTGTCAAACCGCAAAGCCCTGGTTTCTAATCCCGCAAAGCATGCTAAGGTCTTTCCATGGCAGAGATTGTGAACCTAAACCGTTTCAGAAAGCAGAAAAAACGGGCTGAAAAGCAGGCCCAGGCCGATCGGAACGCTGTAACTTTCGGGCGCAAAAAGGCGGACAAGGAACTGGACAAAGCGCGTAATACGCAAGAAGTCCGGCGCTTGGACGACCATAAGCGCGACGAATGAACACGCGCCCCAAGAAGCATTCCCTCACCTTGCGCGGCCACCGGACCTCGGTGTCTCTGGAGGACGAGTTCTGGGACGCCTTCCGCGAGCTTGCTGCAGCGGACAGCCGGGCTCTCAACGACCTGGCGGCCGAGATAGATGAAAGCCGCGGCGAAGACTGCGGCCTTGCCTCGGCCATCCGCTTGTTTGTGCTGAGGCGGCTAAGAGCGCGTTAGCGCCGTTCCGAAAGATTCAGCCAGATCCCGTTCTTCGAGCGCACGGTCAGATGCGCCACGGGCACCGGCTCTCTGCCGCTTACCAGCTCAACACGGTACGCCTTCAGAAACATCGACAGGATCAGCGGCCCTTCAACCATTGCAAACCCGGCCCCGGTGCAGACACGGGATCCGGCCGAGAACGGAATGTAAGCATCGCGCTGGCACTGCTTTCCATTTTCAGTCTGCCAGCGGGCTGGATCAAAGCCGTCAGGGTTCTCCCACAGCCGCTCGTGCCGGTGCAGGTGCCAGGGGCTGAGCACCATCTGCGCGCCCTTGGGCACCTGGCGGTCACGAAAATGCTCCGGGCAGTTGGCTTCCCGCACCATCATCGGCACCGGCGGATAAAGGCGCAGCGTTTCGCGGAATACGTCCCGGCTTACCCTGAGCCTGGACACGGCAGCAAAACTCCCGTCCTCAAGCGCTGCGGCCTCAGTTGCAACTTTCTCCTGCCACTCGGGGTAAAGCGCCATCAGGTACAACGCCCACGCCAAGGCCGAAGCGCTGGTTTCGTGGCCTGCTAGAAAGAAGATCGCCACCTGATCCACCATCTCCTGGGTATCGAACAGGCCGCCGGTTTCCGGGTCGCGGGTGGTCATGATCTTGGTCGCCAGATCATCCGGCGCCGTACCAGCTTCGATCTCCCGCATCCGTTCTTCGGTCAAGCGGGTGATCAGTGCCCGTATCCGCGCCGCGTTTTCCCGGGTCCCCTTGCGGAACAGCCGCGGCATCCAGCCGGGCAGCGGAACAAAGGCGGCCAGGTTCAGGATCGGCTGGCTGCGCTGATAGTCGCGGAACCGGCTGAACACCTCTGCAGCCACCTCATTCTCAATCGGAATCGAAAACAGCGTGCGGAAGATCACATCCGCTGCGGCATGCGAAGTTTCCTCCTCGATCTCCACCGGTCCGTGCCGCCCTTCAAGCCGGGCCACCGCAGCCTTGGCGGCTTTGCGCATTGCAGGGAAACTGTCCTTGAGGCGCCCGCCTTCAAAAGCGGGATCAATGATCCGTCTCTGCCGTTTCCAGGTATCGCCGTTGGTCAGAAACACCGAGTTTCCCAGCAAGGGTTTCAACCCTTCGGCTATGCGGTCCGACTTGGGAAAATCCTCGGGCCGTTCCTTCAGCAGCACCTTCACCAGGTCCGGCTGGTTGACCAGGAAGGAGCGGAAGAACGGCGTGCGGAACTCGGCCATCCAGGCCCGGTACAATCGCGCGGGCTGCGCCGAGAGGATGTCTTGGCGGAACAGTTTCGCATAGCGCCACAACGACACCCGATCCGGGCGTGCGGGCGGCTTCGGCGGCAGTATTTCCGTCATTCAGCAGCCACCGAGGTAAACTTGGACACTGCCACGTCGATCCGGGACTGCGAAGGTTTGCGGTCCCTGTAGCGTTCGGCCAAGGTCAGCGGCCCGGCAGTGATGCGGAAGTAGTCATAATCACCGGGACGGTCGAAGGCGCAGAGATACTGGAAGTGCAGACGGAAGAACCGCCAGCGCAGTTTTTGCCAGCGTTCCGGGCTGAGCGTCTGGGTGAAAGCCGCAGAAAATACCAGCGGCCAGCGTTTCTGTTCTGTTGCAACACCGCTGACGGCAACCGGATCGCAGAGTGCAAAGGCGCATCCGTCGCCGGGGGCAGTGACGTCCACCCAGGCAAGCTCGTCACGCTGCGACAAGTACTTAAGGTCGGCGCGCAACCGTTTGGCCTGCGGCAGGAAGGAGACCATCGGCACCACCTGCCCCAGCGACAGGAATCCAAGCGCCGGGCGGTCTGCGGGCAGGCCTTCCCGGATCAGGTCCGCCAGCACAGAGACACCCACATGGGCGCCGGAGGAATGGCCGACAACAAGGACTTCATCCAAATCACGGTCTTGCAGAGCATCCGAAATCAGGCGGCGGAACTCGGCCATCCTGGCCTCAAGCTCTGGCGGGTTGGCACCGCGTGAGGCCGCGGAGTAGGCGTAGTCGTGCATCAGGTAGTAAGCAAACAGCTTGCCGTCGCGGGCCTTGAACCAGCGCAGCAGCGCATAGCCGGCCCCTAGCCCCAAGGCCCAGCCGCCTGTGGAAACGAAACCTCCGCCTAAACCCACTGCCGCGGCGGGAAACGAAACCGCGCGGGCAACACCCCAGGCCAGAAGCAGCGCCAGCATTGCCTGCAAGATCAGCATGCCCACCGGGTAGAGCGCCGCGATCACCGGCCCCTTGCGCAATCGCATCAGCCGCCGCAGAGCGCCCGTCGCAATGTAAATCCAGGCAGTGCGCACCAGTTGCAGGTAGGTCCCCGCAATCGACGCCTCCATGCTGCCGCGCACGATATCGGACCAGACCAGCACCTCCACATCCGTCTGAACTTCGGCGCCGTCCATTTCCGCGGTGACATGCCAGCCATAGGGCCCCTTGGTCTGCTTCGGCGCCAGAGAGATGCCATAGCCTGACACCCGCGCCTGCGCCGCGCTTTCCTTGCGGTAGAGTTCCCTGTAGCGGCGCGGATGAATCGGGTCGTAGCCCGGGATGTAGAACACCCGGCGCCTGCGCACTTCTTGAGGGTTGGAGCCGCTGTTATCCACGCGCTTACCTGCTCTGCCGTCGTGCGGTCAGCTTAGCAGCGCAATCCGGCAAGAGTAAGGCCGCGCAAGGCCACGAATAAGGGGCCTGTGGGCCCCTTTGAAATTCCTGTTTCACCCGAGTGCGGCCAGCGCAGGGAACGTCTCCAGCAGCCACCATGAGAAGGTCGTGAACAGCCCAGTGACCAGCATGATGCCGACAAACAGCAAGAGCCCGCCCATGATTTTCTCGATCAGGCCCATATGGCGTTTCATCTTGTTCATCAGCACCATCGAGCGGTTGAGGAACATCGCCGCCAGCAGGAAGGGAATGCCAAGGCCTGCGGCATAGACGCCAAGCAGGACAGTGCCGCGGCTGACCGAGGCCTCAGACGCCGCCAGAGACAGAATCGCACCCAGCTGAGGGCCGATGCAGGGAGTCCAGCCAAAGGCAAAGGCGAGGCCCAGAACATAGGCACCAAGGGCGGAACCGCCGGATTCACCTGCCTCCATCCGGGCCTCGCGATCCAAGAGCGGAATGCGGAAGACCGACAGAAAGTGCAAGCCGAAGACGATAACAACAACACCTGAGGCTTGCGCGAAAAGCTCCTGATTTTTCAGCACAAAAGCGCCAAAGGCCGAGGCTGTGAACCCCAGGAGCAGAAACACGGTCGAGAGCCCCATAACAAAAAACAGCGCCGCGATGATCGCCTTGCGCCGGGCCGCAACGGTGCCCTGCATCTCACCTATGGTGACACCGCTCATATAGGCCAGATAGGGCGGCACGATCGGCAGAACGCAGGGCGACAGAAAGCTGATCACGCCGCCCAGCAGCGCCACCAGCATGGCAGGGAGCAGCCCTGCGTCGATGATCTCGATTCCAAACATGTCCCACACTTATGTCAGCAATAGGCCAGCGTCACGGGGGCGGCTGGTAACATCCTTGTGGACAGCATGAAACATCCCGCTTATCTGAAAACCATGAGCGAGATCAAAGAGACCCTGGACGCCATCGGGCTGTTGTGCCCCCTGCCCGTCCTGAAGGCCCGCAAGCGGTTGAAATCACTGCAGCCCGGCCATGTGCTGGAACTGCTGGCAGATGACCCCGCAGCGGTCATAGACGTGCCGCATTTCTGCAATGAAGCCGGTCATGAATTTCTTGGCCACAGCGATGGTGCAGGCCACCAGATCTATCTGATCCGCAAAGGCAACTGATATAGGACCCGCCCGGGCCTTTTCGTAATAGGCACCAGAATTCTGCGTGTATTCCGGCTTGGCAAGCACCTGTTTTCCGGGCCGGTTCCCAGGACGGCAAACGGGTTTCCTCGGTTAGACAAACCGGCGCATCCAAAAGAAAAAGGCAGGCCCTGCGGCCTGCCTTTTTCTTTGCATTCATTCCGGATCAGCTGCCCATCGACCACCAGCCGCGGCGCTTGGGCTTGGGCGGTGCAGCAGGCTCGGGTTCGGGGTCCGCACCCGCCAGCGCAGGTTCGGGCTGCTTTTCCTCTGCCGCAGGGGCAGGTTCAGCTTGCACCGGCTCTTCCACGGCAACAGGTTCTTCCGCCGCAGGTTCAGCTTCCTCAGCAACCGGTTCTTCAGCAGGCGCTTCTGCCTCAGCTTCTGCCTCTGAGGCAGCTGCTGCTTCAGCCGGAGCATCAGAGGCCTCTTCCTCAGCCTGAACTGCAACTTCAGCATCAGCAGCGGCTTCCTCAGCCGGTTGAGCTTGTGCCTCTGCTTCCTCAGCGGAAACTTCTGCAACTGGCTCTGCCTGAGACATCTCAGGGGCCTCTTCGGCCTCTGCTTCAGCTGGTTCTGCAACAGCCTCAGGGGTGTCTTCCTGTGCAGTCTCTTGCGCAGCTTTCTCAGGTGCTGCGGGTTCTTCACCGGTTTCCGCTGCTTCAGTCTCAGCCTTCTTCGACTTGGACTTCCGGGAACGGGAGCGGCTGCGGGAAGGCTTTTTCTTCTCCTTCACCTCTTCAGAGCCAGCTTCGTCCCCTTCGGGAGCGGCATCCGCAGCCTCAGTTGCTTCGGCGGCCTCTTCGGAAGGCTGCTCTTCGCTGTCCGCGGCTTCATCACCGGTCTCCCCAGCCTGGGCCTGATCTCCCGAGCCGGACTTGCGGCGGCGGCGGCGGCGGCGCTTGCGCTTGGGCTTGTCTTCCTGAGTGCCGTCCTCAGCAGTTTCTGCTGCTGCGACTGCTTCTTCTTCTTCCTGCTTGGCTTCCTCGGCATCGACCTGATCCATGATCGAGGTATCCACCGACACCACCGGAGCCGTTGCCGCGGGCACGTTGCGCGAGGCAGTCTTGAATTTCTCCAGCACAAAGTCCGGGCTGACCAGATGCATATCACCCTCGATGCGAACGGACAGGCCATAGCGCGCTTCGATCTGCGCGATATGCTCGCGTTTCTGGTTCATCAGGAAATTGGCGATGGAGACCGGGCAGCGCACCAGCACTTCGCGGGAGCGGCGGCGGGTGCCCTCTTCTTCGATCTGCCGCAGGATCGACAGAGCCATCGAATCGTCCGAGCGGATCAGGCCGGTGCCATGGCAATGAGGGCACGGCGCTGTGGTCGCCTCGATCATGCCTGGACGCAGGCGCTGACGCGACATTTCCATCAGCCCGAAGCCCGAGATCCGGCCCACCTGAATGCGGGCGCGGTCGGTCTTCAGCTTGTCCTTCATGCGCTTTTCGACGGCAGCGTTGTTCTTGCGCTCATCCATATCGATGAAGTCGATGACGATGAGGCCGGCAAGATCGCGCAGACGCAACTGGCGCGCCACCTCTTCGGCGGCCTCCAGGTTGGTGTTGAGAGCGGTTTCCTCAATCGAGCCCTGTTTGGTGGCCCGGCCCGAGTTCACGTCGATCGCCACCAGCGCTTCGGTCACGCCAATCACAATATAGCCGCCGGATTTCAGCTGCACGGTCGGATTGAACATGCCCGCCAGGTAGCTTTCCACCTGGTAGCGCGCAAACAGCGGCAGCCCTTCCTGGTAGTGCTTCACGTTCTTGGCGTGGGACGGCATGATCATCTTCATGAAATCCTTGGCGATGCGGTAGCCGCGCTCGCCCTCAACCAGAACCTCGTCGATCTCGCGGCTGTAAAGGTCGCGGATCGAGCGTTTGATCAGGTCGCCTTCTTCATAGATCTTGGCCGGCGCGATCGATTTCAGCGTCAGTTCGCGGATCTGCTCCCACATCCGCTGCAGGTATTCGTAGTCGCGCTTGATCTCCGACTTGGTGCGCTTGGCACCGGCAGTGCGCACGATCAGGCCCGCACCGGTCGGCACGTCCAGTTCGGTGGCGATGTCTTTCAGTTTCTTGCGGTCGGCAGCGTTGGTGATTTTGCGGGAGATGCCGCCGCCACGGGCGGTGTTGGGCATCAGCACGCAATAGCGGCCGGCCAGCGACAGATAGGTGGTCAGCGCCGCGCCCTTGTTGCCGCGCTCTTCTTTGACGACCTGCACCAGCAGAACCTGACGGACCTTGATGACCTCTTGAATTTTGTAGCGGCGCGGGCGCGGTTTGCGCGGCGGGCGAATGTCCTCGCTGTCGTCCTCGTCGGCGACGGATTCGATGCTTTCGTCCTTGGTGGTCGCGTCGGCGCGGCGGGACTTGCTGCTGTCCTCGTCACCGTCTTCGCTGTCAGCTTCCTCAGACGATGCCTCTTCGGTGGGTGCTTCTTCGGCCGGTGCCGCGGCGGCACTCTCTTCCGCTTTGGCTTCAGCTTCGGAGGCCTCTGCCGCAACAGCTTCTGCCCCGTCCTCCGCCGGGGATTCTTCTGCCCCTTCAGCGGTATTCTCGGGTGCGCTCTCAGTCTCGGCAGGAGCTTCATCCGCCGCAGCGGCTTCGTCCTCAGCGGCCGCGGGTTCCTGAGCATCCGCGGCTTCGACTGCGCCGACCTCTGCCTTGGCTTCTTCATCTTCTGCCGGAGCGTCCGCAGCTTCACCTTCCGGAGCTGCATCAGCCTCGGCAGCCGGTTCGCCAGCATCCTCTGCAGCAGCCTCGTCCGGGTCTTCGACAGGAGTTTCGGCCACACGC
>JBFOLS010000534.1:0-7360 GCA_040830225.1 Leisingera sp. | reverse complement strand
TGCTGATCAAATGCCCCGGCGTGCTGCTGGCCGGCGGCGGCTCCGGCGGGCTTTATGCCCACACCACCAACCCGCCCCGCATCCGCGGCCAGGTGATCGGCTTTGCAGCCCGCGCCGGAGCCCGCATTGCCGACCCGGAATTCGTGCAATTTCACCCAACCGCTTTTGACATCGGCGAGGACCCGGCCCCGCTCGCCACTGAAGCCCTGCGCGGCGAAGGCGCGGTGCTGATCAATGCGGAAGGCGAACGCTTCATGCTTCAGGCCCATCCTGACGCTGAGCTGGCCCCCCGCGACATTGTCGCCCGCGCAATCTTTGCCGAGACGCAGGCCGGGCGCCGCCCGATGCTCGACACCCGCGCGGCTTTGGGCGCCGAAGTGCTGACCCGCTTCCCCACTGTCGCCGAGACCTGTGCCCGTGCAGGCATCGACCCGGTGAGGGAACCAATCCCCGTCGCCGTAGCCGCCCACTACCACATGGGCGGAGTCGAAGCAGATCTGCGGGGCCGCACCAGCCTTCCAAACCTCTGGGTCTGCGGCGAAGCGTCTTCGACCGGTTTGCACGGCGCCAACCGGCTCGCCTCCAACGGCCTGCTGGAAGCACTGGTCTATGCCCGCAATGCTGCGCAGGACATAGCTGGCCTGAAACTGCCCGCAGATGCCGAAGAGGTCCGACCGGAGTTTCCGGAAGGCGGTCTTGCTCTGAACCCGGCCGCTGTGAAATCCCTGCGCGGGGCCATGACCGCCCACGCAGGCGTCCGCCGCACCGCTGCAGGATTGAAACAGGCGCTCGCCGCTATTGCACGGCTTGAGGCTGAACAGGCGGCAGATGAGAACTTTACCAACATGTGCGCCACCGCCACGCTGATCGCCGCCGCGGCACTCAAGCGCGAGGAAAGCCGCGGCGGCCACTTCCGCGACGACTTCCCCAATGCCGATCCCGCGCAGGCGCACCGCACCCGCATTACCCTGAATGAGGCCCTGGCCATCCGCGCCAAGGTTCAAAAGGAACTGACATGAGCACCCAATTCGCCACCCTGCCCGACCTGATCCTGGAACCGATGGTGCGTGCCGCGCTGATGGAAGATTTGGGGCAGAACGGCGATATCACCACCCGCGCGGTGATCCCGGCGGCTGCCACCTATTCCGCCCGCCTGAACGCCCGCGAAGACGGTGTTGTGTCGGGAATGCAGATTGCCCGCATCGCCTTTCACCTGGTCGACGCCGGTCTGAAGGTAGACACGCTCCTGCCCGACGGCAGCCCTTGCAAAAAGGGCGACACGCTGATGACTATCGAAGGCTCCGCCGCTTCGATCCTGTCGGGCGAGCGGGTGGCGCTGAACTTTGCCGGCCGCCTTACTGGCATTGCCACCCTGACCGCCGCCTTTGCGGCTGAGACCAAGGGCACCGCAACCCGGATCACCTGCACCCGCAAGACCACCCCTGGCCTGCGCATTGCCGAGAAGCAGGCAGTGCTGCACGGCGGCGGCTACAACCACCGCTTCGGCCTGTCGGATGCGATCCTGATCAAGGACAACCACATTGCAGCGGCTGGCGGTGTAAAGGCCGTACTGGAAGCCGCCAAAGCCTCCGTCAGCCACATGATGAAGGTGGAAATCGAGGTCGACACCCTGGACCAGCTTTCCGAGGTCATCGCCACCGGCGGTGCAGATGTTGTCCTGCTGGACAATATGGACACGCCAACCCTGATCAAAGCGGTGAAGTTGGCCAAGGGCCAAGTGGTGACCGAAGCCTCCGGCAACATGCGGCTGGACCGTATCGCCGAAGTGGCCGCTACAGGCGTTGACTACATCTCCTCCGGTGCACTGACCCATTCGGCCCGCACCCTGGATCTGGGTCTCGATTTCTGAAGGCCGGCCAGCGCCAGGATCAGCCGCCCTGGCGTTGCTTGCGGGCGGCTTCCAGCTTCTCTTCCTTACGCGCCACCGGCGACAGCATCAGCACTGTGCCGCCTGCTACGGGGCGCACTGCATAACCGTTGCCTTGCAGCCCGTTGCGCAGCTCGTCCGGAAGCGCAGCACAGGCCTCGGGCTTGCTCTCGCACATCACAATTTCCCGCCCGGTCAGATGCTCCAGCCGGAATTCCACCGCATGGGCCTTTTGCAGATCTGACTTCACCGCGGCGTCAAGCGACAGATAGGTGCCCGTCACGTAAACTGGCCCTTGCCCCGCTTGCAGCTCCGCTGCCATTGCCCGGCTCAGTTGCGGCCAGCGATAGTAGGTGTGGTTCAGCATCACGGCAAAAACCACATAGACCGCCGTGGCGCCGAACAGCAGGTTTCGGCTCAGCCGGATGCGGCCGCTGTCACGCAGAGACACCGCAAACAATCCCAGGAAGACGGCAAAGAAGATCCACAGGAAACCGCCCGAGCGGACCGGCATATCGATACCGGTGCGGATCACTTGCAGGCAGATCAGCCCCAGCCCCAGCACCGCCCCGGACAGCATGTACAAGGCCCGCCACTTGTCCTGCCGCAGCACGGTCCAAGCGGCTGCGGCCAGCACCGCTCCCTGCAACAGCATCAGCGGCACATTGGCATAGGAGCCCTTCAGCGCCAGGCTGCTCAGGAAATGCCAGACCAGCTTGGAGTTCTCTAGCACCGAGGCCAAGTCATGCGCCGGGCTAGGGTTGCGCCATTCTGCCATCGGCACCCCAAAGATGCCGTGTTCGAAGTAGTTCAGCGAATAGATCGCCAGCATCCCCAAGGCAAAACTGGCGATGAACAGCGCCAGCAGCCCGGCCAGATCCCGCGCGGAACGTGCAATGCCCGAACGGGTGAGGCTCAATGCCAGGATCAGAAAAGGATAGGTCGTGTAGGCCATCAGCGACACCGGCACGAAGACCAGCATCAGCATACGGCAGGCCCGCTCGCTCAGCCGGGTGGCAAGCCAGGCATAAAGCGCCAGAACAGCCAGCCCCGGGATCAGGGTGTTGAACCATTGCGAAATCAGGATCCAGGGCAGGCACAGACCGGCAATCAGCGCCACCATCACCCGCTGCCAGGTCTCGGCCTCGCGGCCAAAGGCATTGTGCACAAGGCAGCTCAGGTAGATGGCCCAAAGGAACTGATAGGCCAGATAGTTCAGCCAGGCGGGCGTCACCGCCCCGCGCAAATGCCACAAATAGTTGAGCCAGCGCCCTTCCGTGAGGGTCTTGGTATAGAACAGCTCGGGCTGTGCCAGCAGCGCCGGATAGTCGTCATGCCGGATCATCGGGTCCGGCAGTTGAAACAGCGCCGCAACCAAAAGCCCCGCAAAGACGGCCGCAATCAGCCGCCATAGCTGTGCAGATGTGTCCGCCCGGGCTATTCCTCCGCCGGCCGTGACCAGTGTCATCCTGCGGCCTCTTGCAGACGGCGGGCGCGGCGGGCCAGCACCGCGGCGCGTCCCTGGGCGATTTTGGTCACCATCGGCTGCGGCATCAGCGAGACGATGCCGCGGCGCATCCGCCAGCCCAGGCTGCCTGCCAGGGGCACCTGCTGCCCGGCCGGAACCTCTGCCGCCAGCACCTCCTGCGGCAGGCCATCGCGGCCCGCGGCATTGGCATACAGCACGGTGTTGTAGCGGTACCAGGGCTCAACACCCTCCATCTCCTTCAGCTTGGGGCGGGCAAAGTCAAAAGCGGTGAACCCGCGCGCCGCAAACATGTCCTGCCAGAACGACAGCGGCTTCTCATTGATGTGAAACTCGCCCCCCTGCCCCGGCACCGCTGCGGAGAACAGCACCCGGTCGGCATGGCGCGTGAGGCTGTCCACCAGCTTCTCCGAGGCCGCCTCGGGCAGATGCTCACCCACTTCCAGGCTCTGTGCCAGATCGAACTTGCGGCCGAGATCAAATGGCTTGGTCAGATCCGCCGCATGAAACTGCCCGCGCGGAATCGCCAGACGGTCCCGGTCGACATAGTCGCCGTCGACCCCTGCCACGTCCTGCACACCCGCCTTGATCCATTCGCTCAGCCACACGCCGCGGCCGCTGCCCAGGTCCAGCACGCTGCCCGCCTGCAGCTGCGGCTGCACCACCGAAATCATCGCCTGCGCCGATGAACGCGCGCCCTGGTCGATATAGTCGTAAAACTCGTTGGAATAGATATGAGACATGAGTGCTCCGATCTTTACTCAGCCAGCCGCGGCATAAACCCAGAGGCGGAAGATGATGAAATTCTGAATGGGCAGGATCACCGTGACGGCGGCGGCGGACAGCCAGTCCGCCCAGCCCAGCGCCGGGCCAAGGGCGCCGGTGATCAGCGCCGAAACGGCAAAGCCGGCCGCAATGGTGCAGGCAAAGCGCGCCATCTGGTCCGGCAGTGCCAGCGGGCGGCGGAAGGTCCAGGCGGTTTGCAGAACGTACTGGACAGCAACGGCAGCGGCAAAGGCCAGCGCATTGGCCGCAGGCTGCGCCATACCCGCGCCCAGCAGTGCCGAATAGCCCAGCACATAAAGCCCGGCCACCGTGGCACCGACCACCGAGAACCGCAGGATTTGCCCCGCATCGCCCATCATCAGGACGCTTCCTTGCGCAGCGGCGCAGTTTCGATCTGGACCGGGTCCGCTGGTTTTTCAGGACTGCCGGTTTCCTCCGACAGGAAGTACATCGGCCGCTGCTTGCTCTCCATATACAGCCGCCCGATGTATTCGCCCATGATCCCCAGCGTCAGCAGCTGAATGCCCGAAAAGAAGGAGATCGCCAGCAGCATTGAGGCCCAGCCCGGCGCCGTGTTGTAAAGCGCAAGCGACAGGAACACATAGACCGCCATCAGGAAGGTCACGTAGAGGCTCAGGAACGCCAGCCGCGTCGCCATTTTCAACGGTTTGGTTGAAAACCCGGTCAACGCATCGGTGGCAAAGCGCAGCATAGCGCGGAACGGGTATTTGGTGACGCCCGCCACCCGCGCGTCGCGCACATATTCCAAACCGATCTGCTTGAAGCCCGCCCAGGCGAACATGCCGCGGATAAAGCGCGCCCGCTCGGGCATCGCCAGAACCGCATCCAGCGAACGGCGGCTCACCAGGCGGAAGTCGCCGGTGTCCTTGGGAATATCCACATCTGACAGCGTATTCAGGAAGCGGTAGAACAGATAGGCCGTGAGCTTCTTGAACAGAGTTTCCCCCTGCCGTTCCGCCCGGCGCCCGTAGACCACGTCATAGCCCCGGTCCATCATCATCATCATGTCGGGCAGAATTTCCGGCGGGTCCTGCAGATCAGCGTCCAGCATGAAGATCCGCGCGCCGCGCGCCGCTTCCAGCCCGGCGGTAAGCGCCACCTGATGGCCGCGATTGGCCGACAGGCGGATACCCCGCACCACCGGGTACTTGGCATGGGCTGCCTCGATCGCCACCCAGGTTGCATCGCTGGAGCCGTCATCCGCCAGGATGATCTCGGCCTCATGCGCCCATGGTTCAATTGCCTGCACCAGCCGCTCCACCAGCATGGGGACCGACTCTTCTTCATTGTAGCAGGGCACAACAACGGAAAGCTGCACTTTCTCGCCCTCAAATCTGTTTGTTAACTGCTCGTTAACCACGATACTGGCCGATCGGACGCAGCAAGGGCAACGGCAGCCCGCTGAGAGCTGAATTTGCAATCAAATGGTTAAGGGCCTGTGTGCTTTGGGTAACGCACTATGTCAAAACCAAGGCAAATGCGGACGAATTGCCGAAAATCCGCCCGCATCCCGCCCCGAACTACAGCACGCCGCGGGGAATCGTCTCGTTCCACTCCTTGGTCAGGACGGCTTCCTTGTTCGCCCCTTCATAGGCCGTCACCCGGCGCCACAGATAGAAGTTCTCACGATCGCAAGTCACCTTGTTCTCGGTATCGATAGCCACTTGCCAGCCGCCGCGCTCGAACTCGAAATTCCAGTCGCTGGCAAAGGCAGCCGTGGCCGGGTCGTCCGGGTGCACTTCGTAATGCATAGTTACATGGCTGCCCACGCACATGCCGTGATAGGGGTCCACCGCCTTGCCGTAGTCGTCGAAAGTATCCAGCACCAGCGCGCCGTCCTCCCGCGTCCAGGTTTTCGACGTGCCGCCCGCTGCACGCAGCTGCTCCGCTTGCAGCACAGGGTAGTCCCGCGGCGCACCGGGCTGCTGCGGGTCTATCTCTTCGGACACACGGCGCTCCGGCAGCACCAAAGCGCAGCCTTCCAAGTGCAGCGTCACCTCCGCCGCCTCCGGCGCGGGCCAGACAATCGGCCAGTAAGACGTCGACAGCGCCAGCCGCAGCACATGGCCCGGCTTCAGATGATGCGCGCATTCGTTCAGATCGATCTCCGCCTCATAGCGCTCCCCAGGCACCAGCTTCTCCGGCGCCTCAAACCCGGAGCGGCACGTCAGGTTCAGCGGCCGGAAGGTGATCCGCTGCGACACGCCCTCGGGCGAGACATCACAGAGCCGCGCCACCAGCTGCGCCACCGGTTTGTCGACGCTGAATGCCACCCTCACCCGCGGCCGGCCCAGCAGTTCCAGCGGGTCCGCCAGGGGTGCGGTGTCGAAACAGGCCGACAGCTTGTCATCCTCCGCCTGATCGCCCGCCAGTTCATTGTCAAACCGCATACCCGGACAGAAATAGCCGCCCGCCTGCCCCACAGTTGCCGGGCTGCTGACCCCCAGCGTGCCGTTTGCCGCAGTCTCTGCCAGCACGCCTTTGCCCAAATGCATCACCCGTTCCTGCACGTTTGGCGAAGGCCACGCGGCCTCTGCCACCCAGCGCCCCTGACGCGGCTTGTTCTGCATGGTGGGGTTGAAATGCTCCTGCATGTAGACGCGGTAGTCCGGTAGGTCTTCAGCCCCGGTCTCCTCGCCCTTCAGCCATTTTCCGAACCAGGCCAGAACCTCGCCATGGAAATCCGCCGGATCCAGCTTGGCGATATGGGCATAGCGGTGTTCCCACGGGCCGATCATCGCCTTGGCCGGCACGGTCAGATTGGCGGCCAGCGCGGGCGGCGCGTTCACATAGGCATCGGCCCAGCCGGTGATTGCCAGCACCGGCGCCTGGATTGCCGACCAGTCTTCGCAGACCGAGCCATGTTTCCACTGCCCGTCCCGCGCCTGATGCCGCAACCAGTCGGCAGGCATAAAGGGCATCTCCTCGATCCGTTTGATCCAATCCTCACGCCAGTCCGGCCGGTGTTCAGGATCCGCCGGGCGCGACTGATAGGCAAACATCTGGCTGCCCCAGTTGGCGTTGTCGCTCAGCAAGCAGCCGCCCATGTAGTGGATGTCATCTGCGTAGCGGTCCACGGTGGAGGCCACAGACACCACTGCTTTCAAAGCCTCCGGCCGCCGGAACGCCAGTTGCAGCCCGTTGAAGCCGCCCCAGCTGATGCCGATCATGCCGATATT
>JBFOLS010000533.1:0-7609 GCA_040830225.1 Leisingera sp. | reverse complement strand
CCCATCTTTTCCAGAAACTCCGGCAGGACAGTGGCGGGAAAGCCGGGCTGGCCCTGGTCCAGGTTGCAGGCAAGCAGATCCACCGGCAGCAGGCCGCGCCACTTCAGTTCATAGAGAACCGCCAGCAGGGTATAGCTGTCCTTGCCGCCCGAGAGGCAGACCAGCCATTTGGGCGTGCTGTCGTCCCCGCGGCGCTCCACCATGCCGTATTGGTCGATCGCCTCGCGCGCGTAGCGCACGATGCGCTTCCGGAGCTTCTTGAACTCAGTCGTCGAGGGGGCGCCTGCAAACAGCGGGTGGATTTCGTCCAGATCATCATCAAGCATGGGCGCGCCCTAGCCGAGGCTGGGCGTTTTGCCAAGGAAAAAAGGTCTTTTGGTGTTAGTCCCGTTTGTCAGGGACCGGGTCATAGCCGTCACCGCCCAAGGGGTGGCAGCGGCCGATGCGTTTGGCCGTCAGCCAGGCGCCTTTGATGGCCCCGTGTTTCTCCAATGCTTCCAGGGCGTAGGCGGAACAGGTGGGCTGGTAGCGGCAATTGAAGCCGACCCAGGGGCTGAACAGCAGCCGGTAAGCGCGCACGGGCAGGGCGAAGATATGAGCCAGCGGGGTCATGCGGCATAGATAGGGGCAGGGGGGAGGTTAGGCAATCCAGCCCGGGACAAGCCGAAGGCGCCGGCCCGGTGCATTACTTCCCGTGGATTTTCTTCAGCGCGTAGATCAGGTCGCGCTTCAGTTCCTCGAAGGGGCGCTGGGCGGTTTCCGCGGCGCGGCCGATCAGCACGTAATCCCAGCCCGAACGGCCATGGGCAGGGAGAATCATCCGCGCAGCCTCCCGCAGGCGGCGTTTGGCGCGGTTGCGGGCAACGGCGTTGCCGACTTTCTTGGAGCAGGTGAAGCCCACCCGGATTCCGCCCTCATCGGTGCGGTTGCGGCCCTGCACCATCATGCCCTTGGTGCCCTGCTTGCGGGCAGGCGGGCGGGCGCAGGCGAGGAAATCGCGGCGCTTGGCCATGATCTCAAGCTTCGGCGCAGCAGATGCGCAAACGGACACCGCCGGAAGCGTGTCCCCGCGGTCAGCATGGCTGTCCTTGGGGGCCTCCGGCGGTGTCATGTCCGTCAGTGCGGAAGCCGTGAGCTTAGGCGCTCAGCGACTTGCGGCCCTGGGCACGGCGTGCGTTGATGATCTTGCGGCCTGCCTTGGTGGCCATGCGCGCACGGAAGCCGTGGCGGCGTTTGCGAACCAGGTTCGAAGGCTGATAGGTGCGTTTCATCGCTCCGGTCTCCAATTTGTCACGGGCAGGGCGCGGAATCGCCTCCCGGGGGTCTATCTCGAAGCCCGGTCTTTAGAAGCGAATGGCGGGTAAGTCAAACCCTGCAGGGCGTGTTTTCGGGGAGATGTGCAACATTTCTGCCAAAAACCGCGCCGGAAGCCGCCTCCGGGCAGGGCGGATGTAACATGCGGGCACCGATTCTGCCACAAAGCTCACGAATCCGGGACTGTGCGATCAAGCAGCCGTGAACCGGGCTGCCGTAGCCTCGCTTGTGTGCCATGTAACACGTAGCAACAAAGGGCATCTATTGAGACGGACCTATGAGCGATATGACAGAGACCCCGAAATCCGGTTCCCAATCCAGCGGCAAGCCCGGTGCAGCACGGCATTTGCCGTTGATTGCGGTGGTTGCCGTTGCCCTGATCGGGGCAGTGGTTCTGAAGGACTACCTGACCTTTGACACGCTGCGGGAAAACCGCGAGGCGCTGATGGCCTTCCGCGACCAGAACTATCCGGGGCTCGTGGCGCTGTTCATGGGGATTTATATCGTGATCGTGGTGTTTTCGCTGCCTGGTGCAGCCGTGGCATCGGTCACGGGTGGCTTCCTGTTCGGCCTGGCGGCCGGAACGGCCTTCAATGTGGTTTCGGCAACCATCGGGGCGGCAGGCATTTTCCTGGCCGCGCGGATGGGGCTGGGGGCGATGCTGACCGCGCGGATGGAAGCGGCTGAAGGCCGGGTGCAGATGCTGAAGAACGCGCTGCGCCAGAATGAGGTCGAGGTCCTGCTGCTGCTACGGCTGGTGCCGGCGGTGCCCTTCTTTGTGGCGAACCTGCTGCCTGCATTGGAGGGAGTGAAGTTCCGCAATTTCCTGTGGACCACAGCGGCCGGGATCATTCCGGGCGCCATCGTCTTTACCTGGATCGGTGTCGGGCTGGGGGAAGTGTTCGACCGGGGTGAAGATCCGGATCTGAGCCTCTTGTGGGAGCCGCATGTGATCGGGCCGATTCTGGGTCTGTGCGTGCTGGCGGCGATGCCGATCCTGGTGAAATCCGTCCGCAGCAAGAAGAAGGACGTCTGACCATGAGCCGTATTACATGTGATCTCCTGGTCATTGGCGCCGGGTCGGGCGGGCTGTCAGTGGCCGCCGGTGCCAGCCAGATGGGGGCGGATGTGGTGCTCTTGGAAGGCCACAAGATGGGCGGCGATTGCCTGAACTACGGCTGTGTGCCCTCAAAAGCGCTG
Organism: Leisingera sp.; assembly: GCA_040830225.1. Lineage (GTDB taxonomy): Bacteria > Pseudomonadota > Alphaproteobacteria > Rhodobacterales > Rhodobacteraceae > Leisingera. The sequence goes on along the minus strand of JBFOLS010000533.1, from coordinate 5,095 downwards.
CTGGCCAGCGGCAAGGCGGCCCATGTTCAGGCGCATACTCAGGCATTTGGTGTGGCGGATCAGGAGCCGCAGACGGACTATGCTGCGGCCAAGGACCATGTTCAGGCGGTGATAGACACAATTGCGCCGGTGGACAGCCAGGAACGCTTCGAAGGCTTCGGGGTGCGGGTGATCCGGGAGTTCGGCCGCTTTGTGTCTGCTACAGAGGTCGAGGCAGGGCCGCATCGCATCACCGCGCGGCGGGTGGTGATTGCCACCGGCTCCTCGCCGCTGGTGCCGCCGATCCCGGGGCTGGACAAGGTGCCGTATGAAACCAATGAAACCCTGTTTGAACTGCGCGAGAGGCCGGAGCATTTGCTGATCATTGGCGGCGGGCCGATCGGCATGGAGATGGCGCAGGCGCATGTGCGCCTAGGCTGCAAAGTGACCGTGATCGAGGGTTTCAAGGCGCTGGGCAAGGATGATCCGGAAGCTGCGGCGCTGGTTCTGGCCAGTTTGCGCGAAGAAGGCGTTGAGATTGCCGAGGGTGCCATGGTTTCGCGCATTGGCGGGCAGGCAGGGGCCGTCGAGGTCGAGACCAAGGACGGCAGCAGGTTTCAGGGTACCCATCTGCTGATGGCGGTCGGGCGCAAGGCCAATATGGAGCGGCTGAACCTGGACGCTGCCGGGATCGAAACACAGGGCAACGGCATCAAGGTGGATGAGAGCCTGCTGACCACCAACAAGCGTGTCTATGCCATTGGCGACGTGGCCGGCGGTCTGCAGTTCACTCATGTGGCGGGATATCACGCTAGCATCATTATCCGCTCGGCACTGTTCGGCCTGCCGTCCAAAGCCAGGACCAGCCATATCCCCTGGGCCACCTACACCGATCCGGAACTGGCGCAGGTGGGGCTGACCGAAGCGCAGGCGCGGGATATTTACGGGGTGAAGCTGGAAGCTGCCCGCTTTGACTATCATCACAACGACCGCGCCATTGCCGAGCGCAAGACCAAGGGGTTCATCAAAGTGATGGTGTTCAAGGGCCGCCCCGTCGGCGTTACCATCGCAGGCCATCAGGCGGGCGAGCTGATCACCTTGTGGTCGATGGCCATCGCCAACAACATGAAAATGAGCCAGGTGGCGGCAATGGTTGCGCCTTACCCCAGTATCAGCGAGATTAACAAACGGGCGGCGGGGGCCTATTTTTCCCCGAGACTGTTTGAGAGTGGCTTTGTTAAACGCGCCGTGCGCTTTGTTCAGCGCTGGATTCCTTGAGGCAGAGGCAGCGGAATGCTCAACACGCTTTCGGGCAGATTCCTGATCCTGACAACGGTCTTCGTGATGCTGGCCGAAGTCCTGATCTTTGTGCCCTCGATTGCGCGGTTCCGCGAGGACTACCTGGCTGACAGGCTGGAGCGGGCGCAGATCGCCTCGCTGGCATTGCTGGCAGACGACATGCTGGAAACCGAGCTGGAAGCGGAGCTTCTGGAAAACGCGGGCGTCTACAATGTGGTTCTGCGCCGCGATGAGATCCGCCAGCTGATGCTGGCCTCCCCGATCCCGCAGCAGATCACCGCCACCTATGACTTGCGCATGGCTGGTGCGATGACGCTGATCATGGATGCGATGGCCCGGCTGGTGCGGCCGGAGAATGAGATCATCCGGGTGATCGGTGCGCCGGTGCGCGACGCAGGGCTGCTGATCGAAGTCACCATGGAAACCGCCCCTTTGCGTGCGGCGATGGTGGACTACGGGGTGCGGATCCTGATTCTGTCGGCGGTCATCTCGGTCTTTACCGCGCTTTTGTTGTTTGTTGCTGTCCGTATTGTTCTGGTGAAACCGATCAAGAGCGTCATTGGCTATATGCAGCGCTATGCGGCGGCGCCGGAGGACGGGCGCGGCATTATCCATCCCAGTTCCGGCGTGGTGGAGCTGCGCGAGGCGGAAGAGGCCTTGATGCAGCTGCAGACCGAGCTGACCCATGCGCTGAAACAGCGCGAGCGGCTGGCGCAGCTGGGTGGGGCGGTGGCCAAGGTGAGCCACGATCTTCGCAATATTCTGACCTCGGCACAGCTGTTCACCGACCGCATCGAGATGAGCGAGGACCCCCTGGTGCGCCGCCTGGCGCCGAAGCTTGTGAATTCAATCACCCGCGCGGTCTCCCTGTGCGAGGGCACCCTGGCATTTGGCCGGGCGGAGGAGCCATCTCCTACGTTTGCTGTGGTCTGCCTGCATGAGATCGCAGATGATATTGCTGAAAGCGAATTGCTTGCCGCGGGCAGCGATCAGGTGGAAATCGTAAACGCGGTTCCCAAGCCGATGATGCTTCGCGCCGATCCCGAACAGCTGTTCCGCATCGTCATGAACCTGGTGCGCAACGCTCGGCAGGCAATCGCTGCAACAGGCAAGCCGGGGCGGGTGACGGTTGATGCGCGGGAAGAGGAGGAAGCCTGGATGATCACCGTCTCTGACACCGGCCCGGGCCTCCCGAAAAAAGCGCAGGACAATCTGTTCACCCCGTTTCAGGGCGGTGCGCGCAAAGGTGGTTCCGGGCTGGGGCTGGCTATTGCAGACGAACTGGCCCGGGGCCACGGCGGTTCGGTGATGCTGAAGGAGACGGGCTCAGAGGGCACCGTGTTTGAAATCTGCCTGCCCAAGGGGGACGGCGCGCTTTGACCGGCTTGGGTTTGCCGGGCAGGTAACCTGCGGGTGAAACTATTTTTGTTTTTGGGGTTGCGACTCTGCAGTGCTATGATTAAACCCCGCCGCAGTGGACCGATAGCTCAGCTGGATAGAGTACTTGACTACGAATCAAGGGGTCGGGGGTTCGAATCCTCCTCGGTCCGCCACTTCCCAATTATCAGGCGACACATAGTTTTGCCTTCTGCGACAGAACCTTTCCATTCTGGAGGCTCGAGCATCTCCGTGCACGTCTCCTGTTGTGATCGATCTGACTGTTCTTCCGGATAATCAGGGCTGATTTGCAGGCCAGACGCCGAAGGCGCCTGCTCCTGCTGATCTGCCACGAGGCGAACGCGGGTAGGGGCGAGGCAATGCTTTGTGACAGGTAGCTGCGGTCCGCAGCTGAAAGCGAGGACACGGCCTGTCGAAAAGGGTTGCCCGAGGGAGAAGGCAGTGTCCTCACCCTGACTGCCAAGGGCGTTTGGCTTGTCCAAACTCCATTGGCTCGACAAAATGCCGGTGAAGTCTACGGTCCAGCTACAAGGGCGGAATCCGGTCATTCGCCGCGATGGCAAACCGGATCAGTCTTAGTGAAAAAGCCGACATCCAACACGTTTGATTTAGCATCATGAAACCATCTTGTTTCGGGGACCAAGTTTCCTTGATTGATGGCGCTTCGAATGCGGGTGCTTTATCACAAGAGCAGCTCGCCCTTTCGAACGAACTTACAAAAATTGAGGCCATTAATGCCAGCGACCACACGCCAGACCGCCGGACCGGGCTTCAACTTCGAAGACCTAACTTCTGCTTGGCTGGTTTCCAAGATGTTGCTCGGGCAAAGGCTGCAAGGGGTCGGGACGGAAGGCGCTATCTTGCAGTCTCAGACTAGTTCCAAGGGCTGGATAATCGATGACCTTTTGGTTTCGACCAAAGACGGGGCTAGTCATCTTGCGATCTCATGCAAGAGTAACGTTCAAGTTTCGCGCAATGGGTTTCCGAAGGATTTTGTGGATCTCGCCTGGAAGCAATGGAAGACTGGCGGCGGCTCAATGCAAAACAACAAAGACTGCTTGGGCCTTGTAACAAGGGGGAGGCATCCCGCATTCGATCCTGTTTGGGCAGATATTACTAACTGGGTAAAAAGCTCTGATGAAGAACTCGCACTGTCTAGAATAAGAGCCACCAGCAAACACTCAAGCATTTTTGACAGTATCAAAAGCCCGAACGGTTCAGCTGTGGCAACAGATCATGAAACGCTTCGACTAGCACAGCGGCTATTAGTCGTGCCGCTGGATTTTCAGCTGGATCAGTCAACATCTGAGGACGAGGCTATTAGCCGTTGCCGTCTGTTAATTCAAAGCGGCGCGCAACTGGACGCGGAAAATGTCTGGAAAGAACTAGTTCAGATTGCTGAGGAAACTCGGGTAGGCTCTGGTACAATATCTATCAGTGAGATTTGGGATAGACTTCGTCTTAAGTATGATCTCAAAGATCGCCCAAATTTTGAAAGCTCTTGGGATTCGTTGAGAGCGTTATCCCGAGACAGTCAAGCCGGCATTCACAGTGAGTTACCCTCCGGCCTTTCCTTACCACGTTTGGCAGCAAAGGACGCTCTTAGTGACCTAGTGGCAGCAAATCGAGTGACTGTGGTTGTTGGTGAGTCTGGAACAGGAAAATCAGCCCTTGTAAAAAATACGCTTGATGAGAAATTCCCCACCGCCAGTCAGATATGGCTTGGTCCTGAGCATGCCAAAGCGCTCACCTCGGAAGTGGGACGCAGAAAAATGGGCGTCGTCCACGATCTGGCCAGTGTTCTTATGGCGGCACGAAGTCAAGCCAATGTATTGGTTTTGGATGCAATCGAAAAACTTGATCTGGATGCATTGTCTCGCACAAAGAAGCTCACCGATGAGCTCTTGAACCAAGCAAAACCTGAACCTGGGGATTTCTGGCGCATTGTAGTTGTCTGTCAAACAGAAGCTTGGCGCGAGCGGGTTCAAATGGAGTTGAAACAGTACTCTAAAGCCACGCTTCCCTTGGCAACGATTCAACCAGGTGAAGTCAAGGAAGCTCTTCGTTCTAGCGCTGAACTAAGATGGCTCTCGTTCCGAGAGGAAGCAGTTTCTGCTCTCACCAACCTAAAGACACTAAGCTGGGTAATGAGAGCGGCTGGGGTGTTTGATGAGGGTAATGACGAGCTAACTACACCCACTGCGTTTGTCGACGGTATCTGGCAATTTTGGACAGAAGGTCAAGTTGGTCCACAAAACCTCTTAGTCCGCCTTGCAGAGCGAGAGGCCAATTTCGAGCGTAGCTTTGCGATAAGTGAATTAGATGCTGATCAGCCCCACCTGAGTGGTCCGGTTTGATTGTTAGTGCATGACCGGCCTCGGGTCCATCGGGACGAGAGCTTCCGGAGCCGGTGGGCGAT
>JBFOLS010000532.1:0-3141 GCA_040830225.1 Leisingera sp. | reverse complement strand
TTCACAACCACATATATGCCCGACGCAGCGGCCAAAGACGGCGATTCCTTCGATGAGTTGCAGCGGCTGTCCACCAACCCGGAGAACGCACTGCGTATTCTCGAGATGAATGCGGTTATCGATGCCGCGCCCTACGCCGAATAGATCAAGGTTCCCACGCTTATTCTGCACTGCCGGGGCGACTGTGCAGTACCCGTCGAGGAAGGACGCCTGGCGGCGCGGCTGATCGCTGAGGCAAGCTTTGTTGAACTGCCCGGTAACAATCACTGCATGGTTGGCGGGCACCCTGGATTTCAGGAGTTCTTTGACATCGCAATGCCATTCATCCGGCGCCATGCGGAATGAACGGCATCTGGAGGTTTAGCGGGAACCACCGCGTTTGCTGGTGTCAAACAGGCTCGAAGACAGCCTTTGGCCGGTTTCCATCGCGCCCAAAATAACGGTTGTCTGGCCGCCAGAACTGTCGTGGATCACCCATTTCCGCAGCTCCACCGGGGCACCGGTAAACATTAGCTCGATACTGCCGTAATCCGGATGCTCCGGATCCTGTGCCCGCACAATGGTCGAAGTGCCGTCAAAGGAATGCCCCACAACCATATTGGCGCGCCCCAAGTCCACGGTCCGGGCAAGGATGATGGATAGCGGCGTGCGCTTCAACGGGTAGGTCTCGGGCGGCTGGTTGGACTTGGGGTCATGGATCACCACAGCGCCGCTTCCTGCGACAACAGTTCCGTTGCCCTTGCCGTCATATTCGAACCGCATCCGCCCAGGCCGGTGCATATACAGCTTGCCGGTCGACAGGCTGCCGTCATCGTTGATCTGGGTAAAAGGTGATGAGGCCGTGGAAATCCCGTTCAGATAGCGGGAAATCTCTTTGAGGCTCAGCTGTTCCGCCGCCCAGGACGCAGGAGCGGCAAGGGTCAGCGCGAGGGCAAGTGCAATCCGTTTCATGAGCCCAACATAGGTGTGCTATCCCGGAAGTGAAGATGCCGGAACCTTCACGGCCCCGGCATCGGCGGAAATTTGTCAGCTTATTGTTCGGGAACCAGAATTTCCCGCTTGCCCACATGATTGGCCGAGGAAACAACCCCTTCTTCCTCCATCTGCTCCACCAGCCGGGCAGCCTTGTTGTAGCCAATCGCCAGCTTGCGCTGAATATAGGAGGTCGAACACTTGCGGTCCTTGATCACAATGGCGACGGCCTGGTCATACAGTGCATCCTCGCCATTGGTGTTGCCGCCGGTGTTCAGCCCCAGCACCGCATCGATGTTGTCTGCCTTGTCATCGTCCGGGCCGTCCAGCACGCTGCCGACATAATCCGGCGGGCCGAATTGCTTGAGGTGGTTCACCACCTCCTCAACCTCTTCATCGGAACAGAAGGGACCGTGGCAGCGGGTGATCTTGGCGCCGCCCGCCATGTAAAGCATGTCGCCCATGCCCAGGAGCTGTTCGGCGCCCATTTCCCCCAGGATGGTGCGGCTGTCGACCTTGGAGGTCACCTGGAAGGAAATCCGGGTCGGGAAGTTTGCCTTGATGGTGCCGGTGATCACGTCCACCGAGGGACGCTGGGTGGCCATGATCAGGTGGATGCCCGAAGCACGCGCCATCTGCGCCAGGCGCTGGATGCAGGCTTCGATCTCCTTCCCCGCAACCATCATCAAATCGGCCATCTCATCGACGATCACGACGATATAGGGCAGCGCCTTGGGTTCGAACTCTTCGGTCTCGAACACCGGTTCGCCCGTGTCGTCGTCGAACCCGGTCTGGACGGTGCGCGAGAACATCTCGCCCTTGTCCAGCGCCTCTTTCACACGGCCGTTGTAGCCCGCAATATTGCGTACGCCCATCTTGGACATCTTGCGGTAGCGGTCTTCCATCTCGCCCACCACCCATTTCAGGGCGACCACCGCCTTCTTCGGATCGGTCACAACAGGCGACAGCAGATGCGGGATGCCGTCATAGACAGAAAGCTCCAGCATCTTGGGGTCGATCATGATCAGGCGGCATTCATCCGGGGTCAGCTTATAGAGCAGCGACAGGATCATCGTGTTGATCGCCACCGACTTACCGGAGCCGGTAGTACCGGCAATCAGCAGGTGGGGCATCTTGGCAAGGTTTGCGACCATGGCGTCGCCGCCGATGTCCTTGCCCAGCGCCAGCGGCAACGCATGGTTGCCGTCGCCGAAGTCGCGGGACGACAGGATTTCCCGCAGAACCACTTTTTCGCGCTTCTCATTCGGCAATTCGATGCCGATCACGGTGCGGCCCGGCACGGTGGAAACCCGTGCCGACAGCGCCGACATCGAACGTGCGATGTCATCCGCCAAACCGATCACGCGGGAGGCCTTTAGGCCCGGCGCCGGCTCCAGCTCATACATGGTGACAACAGGTCCGGGGCGGACGGAAACGATCTCGCCCTTTACGCCATAGTCGTCCAGCACCGTTTCCAGCATCCGGGCGTTTTCTTCCAGCGCCTCATCGCTGAGATGGTGGCGTTCGATGCTCACCGGATTGGTCAAAAGGTTGAGCGGCGGCAGTTCGAAATCGCTGCTGCTGTCATCAAATGCCAGCTTGGGCTGCGCCTCGGCCTTGGCGCGTGCAGAAGGCTGGACAGTTTTCCGGGCTGGTTTTTCCACTACGGCCTTGCGCGGCTCTGCCACCGGCAGATCAACCGTCAAGCGCGGGCCCGGCGCGGCAGGTGCAGGCGCAGCGGGTTCCGCAACCTCAGGAAGCGCTTCTGAGGGCACATGGTCCGGGGCGATCATCCCGTGGTCTGCTGCGAAATCTTCGGGTTCTACATCCATCTGTGCGGCAGAAACCGGGGCTTCGGGCACATAGGCATCCTCTTCCGGCGCCTGCCAAGTCAGCGGAGGCTCTTCCGGCAAGGGTGCTGCAGGCATCTGCGCAGCCGTCAGCGGAGGTTCCGGCGGCAAACCGTCATCTGCCGCAGCTTGATTGAAGATCAGCGGTGCCGGGCGCTGGCCGCGGCCCTTGGTCAGGGGCAGGTTCGGATCCTCTTCCGGCGGCACGTCAGCAGCGCGGCGGACCCGCACCGCATTGGCAATCTTCTGCGACACCCGGTCCTCCGGGGATGCGCCGTCTTCGTGAAGCTCGTCCGTTTCAAAGGCCTGCGCCTCATCC
>JBFOLS010000531.1:0-2554 GCA_040830225.1 Leisingera sp. | reverse complement strand
CATGACGTTTTTTGGCCAATCCGCAGTGGAAATAGAAGCCGAGATGCTTACCGGGGGCGATATCTTCTGGCTAGGTGACTTGCAGAGTTTTTCTGTTGGTCCCGGGGATGACTTTGTCCTGCATGCTTTGGGTTCGATCGACGGTGGCACCGGTCAGGATACGATAGGCGTATCCTCATTGGGCCTGCTTGACCTCGAGATAACGGATGACGGTGTTCTGTTTCGAGACGGTGCAATGGAGGAACTGGTTTTCACGAATTTTGAGTTCGTGGAAAATGACAGCGACATCTTTGCTCTGGTGGCTGGGACCAATGGGGCCGACAGTCTGAGTGGCGATCACAATCCTGAGAACCTTCGGGATATGATTGTCGCCGGAGATGGCAATGACAGCGTCGAGTCTGGAAGCGGACGCGATTATGTCATCGGAGGCCAAGGAGACGACAACCTTTTTGGTGGGAAAGCGGACGATACGCTGATCGGAGGCGCGGGCGACGACACGCTGAACGGAGGCCGACGTCGGGATTTCCTGTGGGGAGGAGAGGATGACGATCTCATTCTGGGGCGTTTGCACGATGACTACGCCTTTGGCGGGAATGGGAACGACACGTTGATTGGCGGTGGGGGCGACGACAAGCTGCGGGGGTGGGAAGGAAACGATCTGCTGATAGGTTCGAATGGTCGAGACACTCTGGAGGGAGGTGCCGGAAGGGATATCTACTATGGTGGTGCCGGCCGTGATTTACACAGGTTGGGAGATGGAGCCGAAACCCTTGTGTTTGGGCGCTCGGACGGTCGGGATGGCGTCCAGCATTTCCGCATCGGTCGCGACAAGGTTCAATTTGGCGGCCTGGATGAAACAGGCAGCCTTGCAGAATACGGCTTTGATGATCTCGAGTTTAAGCAGAAGCGGGGCGATGTTGTCGTAAAGTTTGAAGACACCGTGATCACCTTTCATAATAGAGAGCTCAACGATATCGCGATTGAGGACCACTTTCTCTTCCTGTGAAGGGGGCAGGGGGATCGTGTCAGCTCGGCTGAGTGCTTGAAGCTGAGTGCACGCCTATGCAATGTGCCGGTCGAGTGTTCAAAAACGATGAGGGCAGATGATGATCCCGGTCAAAGGATATGAAGGCGCGCAAGTGGCGGTGCTGGGGCTGGGGCGCTCGGGGCTGGCGACGGCGCGGGCCTTGCGTGAAGGCGGCGCGGAGGCCATCTGCTGGGACGACAATCCGGCGGCGCGGGAGGCGGCGGAGGCGGAAGGGTTCTCCTGCCATGATCTGCATAAAGCGGGCGCCTTTGGCAATGTGGCGGCCCTCATTACCTCGCCCGGCATCCCGCATTTGTACCCGAAACCCAACCCGGTGATCCGCGCGGCGATGGACGCAGGTGTGCCGGTGGATAATGACATCGGGCTGTTTTTCCGCTCCTTCGCTGATGCCGAGTGGCAGATGTATGATCAGCCGCCGCGGGTGGTGGCAGTGACGGGATCAAACGGCAAGTCAACCACGGTGGCGCTGCTGCACCACATCCTGCAGGAGGCCGGGCGCGAGAGCCAGCTGGCTGGCAACATCGGCCGCGGCGTGCTGGACATCGATCCGCCGGGCGAGGGCGGCGTGGTGGTCCTGGAGTTGTCGAGCTATCAGACGGAATTGGCCCGCGCGCTGACGCCGGATGTGGCGGTGTTCACCAATCTCTCGCCTGATCATCTGGACCGGCATGGCGGCATGGGCGGCTATTTTGCAGCCAAGCGGCGTCTGTTTGCCGAAGGCGGCCCGGACCGGGCCGTCATTGGCATCGACGAAGACGAGGGGCTGTTTCTGGCAGGCCAGCTGTCGGAAGGGCTGGGCGATGACCGGGTGATCCGGGTTTCCGCCGCGCGCAAGCTGACCGGGCCGGGCTGGCAGGTCTTTGCCCGCAAAGGGTTCCTGAGTGAATACCGCAAGGGGCGGCAGGCCGCCTCGATCGATTTGCGGGAGATGACCGGCCTGCCGGGGGCGCACAACCACCAGAACGCCTGCGCGGCCTATGCGGCTGCGCGCACCTTGGGGCTGGCGCCGCGGCTGATCGGCGACGCGATGGCCAGCTTCCCGGGCCTGCCGCATCGCAGCCAGACCATCGCCGAGGCGGATGGCGTCCGTTATGTGAATGACAGCAAGGCGACCAATCTGGACAGCGCGGTGAAGGCCTTGAGCGCCTTCAGGAATATCCGCTGGATCTGCGGCGGGCTGGAAAAGGACGGCGGTCTTGAGGCGATGCAGGGCCGGACCGGCAATGTGGTAAAAGCCTATGTGATCGGACGCGAAGCCGCAGCATTTGCCCTGCAGCTTGATGTGGAGGCCGAGGTCTGCACCACGATGGCAGCCGCGGTGGAGCGTGCCATGGCTGAGGCGCAGGAAGGAGAGACCGTGCTGCTGGCGCCGGCTGCTGCAAGCTTTGACCAGTATGACAATTTTGAGCAGCGCGGGGATGATTTTGCCGGCGAGGTCAAAAAGCGGCTGGGGTGATTGGGGGCTTCAGACTCACCTAAGCGGAAAAATCTGAGCGGCTTATGCCT
>JBFOLS010000530.1:0-3298 GCA_040830225.1 Leisingera sp. | reverse complement strand
GCCAGGCCGCGCCTTTCGCGCTGATGCGTTCGGCCGCGGCCCGGCTAAGCGGTTTCCTGCGGCTGAACCCGGAGTGGGACGGGGTGGTCTGCCTGGCAGGCCCAGTGTCCCACTGGGTGCAGGTCAGCGCCGGCGAGGCCGTGAGTTTTCAGAGTGCAATAACAGGGCAGCTGGCCCGCGCGGCATCCCAAGGCGCCGGGCTGGACGCCAGCGGAGACTGGGACAAGACGGCGCTGGCCGAAGCGGTTGCGGACGGCATCGCCAAACCGGAGCTGCTGGCGGCCCGGCTGGCTTCGGTGCAGGCTGCGGCCGGCCTCGGGCAGATTCAGGCAGAAACAGCCCGCGGGCGCCTTTGGGGCCTGTTGCTGGGGGCCGAGCTGGCCGCGGCACGGCCCTATTGGCTGGGCCAGAACCTGGCGCTGATCGCCGAGCCAGCACTGCAGACGCTCTATGCCGCGGCACTGGAAGCGCAAGGCCTGCCGGTCACCTTGGCGGATCCGCAGCGCATGACGCTGGAAGGGCTGATGCACGCCGGGGCCGGCAGCTGACACTAATCACGGATAAATTGTGCGGGCTGCACCGGCCCCTTGCTCCCTTGGCCTTTTGACCAGCCTCGCCGTTTGCACGCATTCCAAACGCGCCTGCCTCTGCATCATTGCCGGGGCATCAAAGATTTGTCTTGAACCGCTGACCCTTAGACGGCGGGTCTTCGGGCGGACCGGCAAAACATTGTGCAATCCGCATCCAGCTTTGAGCAGAACTTCCGGCAACTTGCAGTCCGGTATCATCTATGCTGCGCACCTGTGCTGCAACTTGGGCAAATTCCGAAGCCAATCCTTTGACAAAATTTCCTTCCTGCGGCGTGTTCCATTCCCAGACCGCCCCCGAAGGCCCTGTCAGCTGCACAAAGGGCGCGGGCTCCGGCACCGCCAGCCCGCGGTTCTGAAAACTCCAGCCATAGGTCGCAACCCCAAGGTGGGCAATGTTGCGGATGCGGTCCTGCTCCCGGCGCTCCAGCCCCAATAGATCAAACACCTCCTGCCCGTGCGCCCAGGTCTCCATCTGCCGCGCGGTGACTGAACTCAGCGCGCTCATGTCCGGCCCGACCCATTTCAGCCGGGCTTTGGGGTCGGCTCGGGCAAAGGCGTCGGCACAGCTTTCGGCCCCTAGTTTCCAGGCCGCGAACAAGGCCCGGCCCGACAGCCCGTCCAGCCAGGGGAACTGACACTCAAGGATGGTTTTGCCCGCCTGCATGTCCCTTAGAACCGGCGCGATGAAGGCCGCAAATTCCGCGTCCCCCTGCAGCGCGGCCTCCGCCGCTGCGTTGAACAGATGCAGATGACCCAGCACATGATCGATGGTCCAGCCCTTGAACTGCGTGGTCCGGTGGAATTCTGCCTCCGGCAGATCTTCCAGAATTGCTGCCAGGGCACGGCTTTCAGCGCGGAAATCTTCGGCCTGCTGCATGTTCCCTCCCGTTTCTTGCCGCAAAAGGATAGCGGTCCGGGTCTCCTGCCTGAAACCCGGACCGCACGTCACAACAGAAAGAAAGGGGCTCAGCCCTCGGACATCGCCTGAAAAGCGCGCCCGGCAGCCTCAAAATTGCGGCTGAGCGGTGCGGTCAGCCTCGACTGCACCGCGTAGTAGGCGCCGGTGCGGCACAGCTGCGCAGCAAACTCCGGATGCACGCCGGCATCGTCGAACTTGCGCACCTTCTCCTGTGTCAGCCAGCCGCGGCTTTTCACTTCCTTCTGGATCAGCTCCAGCCGCTGTACGCAGTGCAGGGCAGTATACGCCGAGAGATACTCCAGATAGGCGCCGATCTCATGGCCGCAATTGGGATCAAAGGTCTCAATCATCACATCGGCCATCTTGTCGGGCGCGATAGGCCAGGTCTCGTCACCGATCAGCCAGGCAAAATCCTCGGCCCCGTGGCGCAGACCCGCATATTCGAAGTCGAACCAGCGGACAAATCCGTCCTCGCCGATTGCAGCATTGCCCGAGCGGCAGTCCCATTTCAGGAACTGAACACCAGGATGCTCCATATATTCCGCCACCGCCGGGTAGTCGAACGCATCGGGGATGCCCATGGAATAGGCCTCCAGAGCCTCCACCGAGCTGACAAAATTGCGGATCCAGCTGCGGTTGGCGCCCAGGTGCGGCAGCACAGTATGCAACTCCGTCTTGCGCGCTGCCGCCTGAATACGGAAGATCGCGGCACAGGCCTCGGCGGCCAGCTCCAGCTGGTCGCCCTCTTCATGCTCGATGATTTCTTCGCTCAGCCGGGTTTCCCCGGTATCGGACTGGAACAGCACATCGTTGTGCACGCCCAGCACACGGGGGATGTCGTCGCAATGAGGCGCCAGCTGTTCCAGCACAAAGGCCTCCAGGTGGGTGCGGCGGAAGTTGGCACGCAGGGTGGCAATTGCCGTCCGGTCCTTGAAGTGCAGCCGCAGCGAGGAGCGCGACTTGCCGCCGGGCGCAGAGATTTCCACCGGTTCCTCGCCGAGAACCTCCCAGGCCGCACCCGCAATATACGCAGTGCGGTCGTCAAATCTTCCATCAGCCATAACGTGCTTCCTTTCCCAACCCGCTGCTTAAAACACGTGCAGCGCACCCCAGATCCCTTAACCCTTTAGCGGGTAAAGAGGGCGTTTTTCGGGACAGAATTAGGCAATCACCGCCGGCCGCAGCCCGATTCGCGCCAAAATTGCAAGCTGCAGGCAGAGCAATTGGACGCAAAAACCGTACAGTCTCAAAAGTATAGGCCGTACTGTTTCCGCCTGGAGGACGGCATTCGCGGATTTTGACTAAAATGCGTCGAAAATTTGGCCCCCAAAGCCCTCTTTCCTACCCTTGCTCAATCTGTGTGTGCGGCCAGCGAAAAGCCGCAGCGCGTCTGTGATTCATAGTTTTGTATGGGGGTAGATAATGGGCCGGGGAAATTATTCATGGGGCTGGGGCGGCAAGCAGGCTTGCGGCGGCAACAGCTATTACAATGGCGGCGTGCAAGGCGGGAATTTCGGCCGCTGGTACGATAGCCAACTGTCGGACCGTTTTAGCTGGAAAGGCAACGGTTACAAAGCCTGGCGGGAAGAACGGGACAAGGACGAAGACGGAACCGGAGGCACCAAAGGGTCTGACGGCACAAAGGGCTCCGATGGAACCAAAGGCTCCGGCGGCACCAAAGGATCCGGCGGCACCAAAGGATCCGGCGGCACCAAGGGATCCGGCGGCACCAAGGGATCCGGTGGCACCAAGGGATCCGGCGGCACCAAGGGATCCGGCGGCACCAAAG
>JBFOLS010000529.1:0-2448 GCA_040830225.1 Leisingera sp. | reverse complement strand
TCCGTCGCCGGGTTGTCGGTGATCTCAACGTCGTCATAGTATTTCTGCGCCTGGGCCATTGAGCGGTGCAGTGACAGGCGCATGGCGGCCTGGATCGGTGCGCCGTCGAGTGCGGCCTGCGTCAGAAACCCGGAGCGCAGCCCGTGCGGTGACGCAAAGTCCTCCGGCAGCCCGGCAAGTTTCAATCGGCGCTTGACGATCTGATAGATCGCATCCGGGGTCAGGCGGCGCTTCAGCACCCGGTCCGCCTTGGAGACGGGGCGGAACAGCGGCCCGTCCTCGATGCCGCCCACCTCGATCCAATGCACCAGTGCCTGCGCCGCGCGGCCCTTGAGCACCAGCCGCGGTGTGTCGCCCTTGGCCGTGGTCTTGGTTTCCAGCAGCGCAATCCACACCAGGCCCTTCTCCGCAAATTCCTTCAGGCTGACATCCTCGCGCATCAGCCCGGCGATTTCGGACCGGCGGCGGCCGCCGGAGGCCCAGCCCAGCATCAGGATCGCCCGGTCGCGGCAATCGCGGCGCGAGCCGGCACAGGTTGCCAGCAGCGCCTCGAGCACCTTGCGGGTGATCGGGTGGGCGGATTTTGGGGCAGGGGGCCTGGCAGCGGCCCGGCGGGCCTTGGCGCGGGCTTGCTTGACGATCGGCGCGTCAAACGGGGTGACCAGGTTCTTCATCCGGTGGAAGGCGCGCCAGGAGGCGATGCGCCGGTCCAGGGTCGACGGGGCCGGGCAGGGGAGGGCTCTGCGCAAGCCTTGAGCGATCAGAACCTCCGCGGTGTGCCGGGCGATGTCGTCCTCGGCGGCGTCCTGCAGATCCCTTGCATGATCGAGGATGAAGGCAAGGGCAACGTCCTGGTCTTCCGGCCAGGACAGGGGCTGTGAGAAGCGCGCCTGTTTCCAGGCGGTGATGTAGAGCAGGTCGCGCTCATAGGCGCGCAGCGTGTTCTCGGGGGTGCCGCGGACATAGAGATCGGTGAGGGCCTCCTGGTCGGCGGCGGAGAGGGCAGGGGGGCTCGTGGGCTGGATTGCCCTGATCATGACGCGTGACCTTTCTCTCCGAAAAGGAAGGGACTGCAACGCCCTTGAACTGGGTAGTACTGAGTCGTACTCTGCTGGAAGGAGGCTTTCATGACGGTCAAAACTTCGATCTCCCTGTCCGAGGCGCAGGCCGAATATGCGCGTGAGCTGGTGGAGCGGGGCATGTTCCCGTCGCTGAGTGCGGTGGCCCAGCATGGGATCGACTTGATCCGGCAGCGCCAGGAGGCCGAGTGGGTCGATAGCGAGGCGCTCAAGCTGCTGCTGCGGGAGCGCGCCAGGGGGCCGTTTCTCCCGGAAGACCAGTTCCGGGCACGCGTGTCGCAAATGCTGGAGCGCAAACGAGCGGCTGATGGCTTGGAGGATTGAAGTCTCCGCCGATGTCGTCCGCGATATCGATCTTCTGTTTCATCACCTGGCCGACAGCTATGTGGGGTTTGGCGAGACCAGATCTGTGGCGGACGCAAGAGCACTGGAGCGGATCGGCGAGATCCTGGAGGCGGCCGATCGTATTGCTGTCGCGCCGTTTCGTGGCGAAGCGCATGGGGACATTCTGCCGGGGCTGCGACATCTGACCCTCGATCAGGCCATCTATTGGTACCAGACCGACGAGACCGCAGAGACCATAAGGATCCTGGCGATCTTCTACGGGGGGCAGGATCATGTGCGACGGATGCTGCGGCGGCTGTTAAGCCAAAGGGCCTGAGACACCGGCAAATCAGGCAAAGCGGGAGGTGCGCAACAGGCATCATGGCGCGCAGTTTGCGCCGGAATGGGGGCAAAATCAATGAGAGATGATAAGGGATACTTATCGGATGTAATAGGCAGACTCCAAAAGTCACGCGGTAGCGCGCAAAAACATCAAATTCTGCGTGCTGAGAAAAGAAGCCCTCAAAGACAAACTGAAATCCGCCCCGAGCACCACTTGCCCGAGACCCGGATGGCGGCCGGGGTCCGCGCCACGACATACGATCTTTGCTGTTCTCGGGCGGAGCGGTCTGCGGCGCCGGGTTCATCCTGTCCGTATCCGCGCTGATCCACCTTTTGACGGCAGTGTCAGCCGTTCACCTGTGTCTGCGACCGCGTATGAGATGGAGTTTGCCGTCCGCGGAGCCTGCTTGTGCGCAGAGGAGCGTTTACACATTTCGAATACATTGTTAACGACGTTGCCGGACATGAGCCAAAAAATCCCAGGGGAGGGAAACATGAACCTGAAGAAGATGACCGCTGCTGAGCTCAGGCAATTGGGCAAGGATGTGGACTTGGCACTTGATGCGCGTCAGCGCCAGGACTTGAGTGATGCGAAAGCGGCTGCGGAAGCGGCGGCCGGCAAGTTCGGCTTCTCGTTAGCGGACCTGGCGGGCAAGAGTAGCGGCCGGGCCAGATCCAAGGCGGCGCCAAAATACCGGAACCC
>JBFOLS010000528.1:0-3697 GCA_040830225.1 Leisingera sp. | reverse complement strand
GCCGCCCGCAGGTGGCAGTTGCCTGCGGCCGGCGGCGGGAGCGGTTTCCCGAGGCCTCGGTCTATAACCGGCTGTGCGATGCGGAATGGGACACCCCGGCAGGCGAAGCCAAGGCCTGCGGCGGCGATGCGCTGATGCGCACCGAGGCAGTGCGGAGTGCCGGCGGCTACCGCGAGAACCTGATTGCCGGCGAGGAGCCTGAACTCTGCCTGCGGCTGCGGCAGGCCGGCTGGCAGATCTGGAGGCTGGACGCCGAGATGACCCTGCATGACGCCGAGATGCTGCGCTTCGGCCAATGGTGGCGGCGCAGCCGCCGCGCGGGCCACGCTTATGCCGAAGGCGCTGCGCTGCATGGGAGCGGATCCGAGCGGCACTGGGTGGCCGAGACACGCCGCGCGCTGACCTGGGGAGCGGGTCTGCCGGCCTTAATCCTGCTGGCCGGGCTGGCTGAACCGGTCCTGCTGCTGGCTGCTGCTGTGTACCCGGCGCAGCTGATACGCCTGTCCCGCCGGATGGGGCATGAACAGGCGCTGTTTTCGGTTCTCGGCAAATTCGCCGAAGCGTCCGGTGCGCTGGAGTTTTACTGGCGCCGCCGGCGCGGCAAGGCCCGGGGCATTCTCGAGTACAAATAGAGCTCCCGCCCGGCTTCACCCCCCCTGCGGGAGCCCTGTGCCGGTTGGGCCGGGCGCCGTGCCGCCGCACAGCGCAGGGGCGCTGCCCCTCTTGACCTGACGGTCAATTCACCCCGGAGTATTTCCAACCAGAAAGAACCTGCCTTCCTGCTGCCGCAGGTATCCCGCGATGCGCGGCAGAGCCTTCATCTGCCAGATTCCCCAAAGGGCTCCGGCGCCGGAGCTCAGCGTGTCCGGAGACGCCAGGCTCTGGAAATCTGCCCGGGGAGAACCGCAAGGCACTTGGCATAGCGCGGCAGCAGCCGCGACGGGCTGGAAAAAGCCCGCCACAGCCATTCCATGGCAATTGCCCGCACCCAGGCAGGGGCGCGTTTCTGGTGGCCGCCAAGGAAATCCAGCCCCGCACCGACCGAGGCAAACCCCGTGCGCGGCGCCAGGCGGCGGCCGCGCTGGGCAAAACGCTCCTGCTTGGGGGCGCCCAAAGCAAGGAAACACAGGCCTATGCCGGTCTCATCCAGTCGGTGCAGGATTTGATCCGCTTCCGCGCCGTCCGGGTCGAACCGGCCCGAAGGCGCGTGGGTCCACGCAATTTCCAGCCCGGGAACCTGCGCCGTCAAGGCCTCTTGCGCATCCTGCAGTGCCGCCTCTGTGCTGCCTACCAGAGCCACCTGAACCCCGGATTCTGCCGCCAGGCGGCAAAGCGGCAACACCATATCGGAACCCGGCATCAGTTCCACAGGGCGGCGGGCCAGACGCGACAGCCAAACAATCGGGCGGCCGTCTGCAACCACCAGATCCTGCGCCTGGTAAGCGGCGAGGAACGCTGGCGCCTCTGCCAGCTTGACCAGGTGATCCAGATTGACCGTCGCCAGCGCAAAACCTTGACGGGCGTCAAACCGGGCCCGGATCTCGGCTTCAAGCAAGGACCGGTCCGGCATGTTCACCGCAACCCGGCGGCCGTGAAATTCGAAATGCAATGCAGCCTCCAAAGAGCGGTCCGCCCCCTCATACCGCGGGCGCGGCAGCCAGGCCAGCCGCCTGCCGCCGCCCGCTGCCAGGGCGTGGCAAAGCTGCATCCCGTTTACCTCCTTTTTCAAATCCGCGGGACAGCGCCGCGCGCAACAGGTAAACTTTGACGCAAATACCGGGGAATAGAGGGGACACGAGGGGGGACCCGCAGCTTTGCCCAATGCTTTGGCCTATCTGATGCTGCTGGCCTGGCCGCTGGCCAGCCTTGCCCTGTTCCGGCGCCTGCCGCTGGAGCGGGCCATCCTGTGGTGCATCATTGCAGGCTATCTGCTGCTGCCGCCGCTGGCCGAATTCGATCTGCCGCTGGTGCCGGACATGGACAAATTCGCCATCCCCTCGGTGATGGCCTTCCTGCTCTGCGCTTACCTCTTGCGCAAGCCAGTGCCGCTGCTGCCGCGGCACCCGGTGGCCAAGGCGCTGGCGGTTCTGTTTGTCTTTGGCGTCATCCCCACCGTGCTGACCAACAGCGAGCCGATCCAGTTCCGCAAGATCGCCAACTCGGAACCTATCGTGTTTCTGACCGATCAGCTGCCCGGTCTGCGCTGGCGCGACCTCGGTTCGGTGATCATCAACCAGATTATCGTGCTGATCCCCTTCCTGCTGGCGCGCCGCTATCTCTCGACGCCAGAAACCCAGCGGGAACTCCTGCTGGCCCTGATGCTCGGCGGGCTGGCCTATACCATTCCGTCACTGATAGAGATCCGCCTCAGCCCGCAGATCAACGTCTGGGTTTACGGCTTCTTCCAGCACGACTTCAGCCAGATGGTCCGCCAGGGCGGCTTCCGCCCCATCGTGTTCCTGCCGCATGCGCTGTGGCTGGCCTTTTTCATGATGTCAGCGGTGCTGGCCGCCGCCGCACTGGCCCGCGCGTCGCAGCGCAACGACAGGCTTCGCCTGGCACTCGCCGCCGGTTACCTCTTCATTGTTCTGGTGCTGTGTAAAAGCCTGGCCTCGCTGGCCTATGCGCTGGCGTTCACACCTGTTGTGGCTCTGGCGCCGCTGCGCTGGCAGCTGCGGGCGGCGCTGCTCCTGGGGTTGATCGCAATTACCTATCCGGTGCTGCGCAATACCGGGCTGGTGCCTACTGAGGCCCTGGTTGCCCAGGCCGAGGCGATCAGCGCCGAACGCGCGCATTCCCTGAACTACCGCTTTGAAAACGAGGCGCAGCTGCTGGCCCGGGCCGCCGAGAAAACCTGGTTTGGCTGGGGCGGCTGGGGCCGCAACCTGGTTCGCCACGAGGAAACCGGCCAGATCCTGTCGATCCCGGACGGACGCTGGATCATCGTCTTCGGCACGTTCGGCTGGCTGGGCTACATCGCCGAGATGGGGCTTTTAGCGGCGCCTTTGTTCCTGCTCGCCCGTGCCGCACGCCGGGCGCCCAGGGGCAGTGTCTCGCCTTATGCGGCGCCGATTGCGCTGATCCTGGCTGCGACCCTGGTGGACATGCTGCTCAATGCAACATTGATCCCGATCACCTGGATGTGCGCCGGATCGGTGCTCGGCTATGCCGAGCGGCTGCTCTACCCGGACTTGTTCCAAAAGAAAGCCGCGCTATTTGGCGGAACTCAGGCCTTGATGCCTGACCGGGCCGGAGCGGAGGGGCGCAGCATCCTGTGATGCCGCAATCTTTCCGCTTTTCCGGCTCAATTCGACACAATGCGTCCACAGGCACGCCCTATGGATTGAAGAAGATATAAAGAACTGCCCGCGCCTGCCCTTGCCGATGGGGATCTTGCAAGGCGGCGCGGACGACCAGCCGGAGAGAAACCCGGCCTCGATAACAACCCGCCCGGCGGGCAGCAGGCAGGCCAGCAAAACGCGGGCCTGCCACGGTGTGCCGGGCCGTTTCTGAAGGGCCAGTGAGTCAGGTAATGACGATGCAGGATGGACGAGCCGCAGCAGGGGGCGCTGCCGGGGATATTGCGATTGTCGGGCTGTCGGTGACGGTGCCGGGGGCCGGCTCTGCCGAAACGTTCTGGCAGAATCTGCGCGGCGGCATCGAATCGATCGAAGTGCTGGACCGGGACACATTGCTG
>JBFOLS010000527.1:0-2475 GCA_040830225.1 Leisingera sp. | reverse complement strand
TACAGCCGCACCCTGGGGCCGGAGCCGCCGGAATCAATCGCCAGCTTCGCAGCCGCGGTGGTCACCACCCGCGAAGGCTGGATCATGGCCATTGGCGGCGGCGTCGTGGGGGCAGGCTTTGCCTTTGCCGCTTTGGCGGTGAGCCTGGTCTCCTTCCCGCTGCTGCTGCACCGTCATGTGGGCCTGCCGGTAGCGGTGGCCACCTCGCTCAAGGTGTTCCGCAAGAGCCCGGTGGTCTGCCTGACCTGGGGTTTCATCGTCGGTGTTGCGCTGGTGGTGGGGTCGATCCCCTTCCTGGTCGGACTGATCTTTGCCGTGCCGATCCTGGGACATGCCACATGGCACCTGTACCGGCGCGCCGTGAAATAAGGCTGCCGTTTTTGAAAGAAATGCGGGCCGGCAGATGTGCCGGCCCTTTTGTTCTGCGCGGTCCCGGCCTCAGCCGACTTTCAGGACAATCTTGCCGATATGGCCGGAACTTTCCATCCGGGCGTGCGCCGCTGCCGCTTCCTCCAGCGGGAACTCACTGTCCATCACCGGCGCCACCTTGCCTGCCTCAAGCAGCGGCCAGACCGCCTCGCGCAGATCCTGGGCGATCTGCGCCTTGGCCAGATCGCTTTGCGGCCGCAGTGTCGAGCCGGTCAGGCTCAGCCGCTTCACCATCATCAGGGCAAAGTTCAGCTCCACCTTCGGTCCTTGCAGGAAAGCGATCTGCACCAGGCGGCCATCCTCGGCCATCGCCTTGACGTTGCGCGGGATGTAATCGCCGCCGACCATGTCCAGGACGAGGTTGGCGCCGCCTTCTGCGCGCAGCACCTTGACGAAATCCTCGTCGCGGTAGTTGATCGCGCGCTCGGCGCCCAGACCCAGGCAGGCCTGGCATTTCTCATCCGAACCGGCAGTGGCAAAGACCCGTGCGCCGAACGCCTTGGCCAGCTGGATAGCGGTGGTGCCGATCCCGGACGAGCCGCCATGCACCAGAAAGCGCTCTCCGGCTTTCAAGCCGCCGCGGGTGAAAACGTTCGACCAAACGGTAAAGAAGGTCTCGGGCAGGCAGGCCGCCTGTTTCAGGTCCAGCCCCTCAGGCACCGGCAGGCAGTGCGCCGCCGGGGTGGCCACATATTCCGCATAGCCGCCGCCGGGCAGCAGCGCACAGACCTGGTCGCCCTGTGCGATGCCATCGACACCAGCGCCCACAGCCACCACCTCGCCCGAGGCTTCCAGCCCCGGCAGGTCGCTGGCGCCCTTGGGCGGGTCATAGGCGCCGGCGCGTTGCAGCGCATCGGGGCGGTTCACGCCCGCATAGGCCACCTTGATCACCACCTCGCCATGGCCGGGCTGCGGCACCGGGCGCTGGCACAGCTGCAGCACCTCCGGCCCGCCGGGTTTGGTGATCTCCACCGCGCGCATCATATCTGTCATCGGAATATGTCCTCCTGATCCTTGCCCCTGCCTAGCATCCGGCCGGGAGAGCGCAAACAGCAAAGGCGCCGCAGTTGGGGCGGATTGCGGAGCGGCCGGCTCCGGAAACAATGCAAATCTGCATGACCTGCCGCGGACAGCCTTGCCGTGCGCGGCAGGCTTTGCCTTGCCTTCCCTTGCAATTGAGCAGGGTAAGGCGCACATGCTTCGCAGGAATCAAGGGTGAGTCCTGTGTTCAAAAGCATTTTTTTGGCCGCCGCATTGTTCAGCCTTGCAACGCCATCTTCAGCAAACAGCATTTCCACGGTGGAAAGTCTGTGGAAATGCGTTGATCAGAAAGTTTCGGAACAATACTGGACTGGCGTTGATTTGGTTCCTGCCCGCATTATCGAGCTATCCGATCCATATGTGTTTGTTTACGGCGATTTAGGCTGGCACCTGACATGGGGTGTTCTGTTCGATGCCACGCCAGGGACGCCACTAGCCTATGAGACCTACGGCGCGAAAGGCGACATAACAGGAGCCTTTGGTAGAATGGAAACGCCAGAGATTCTTAGCGATGCGATTGCCGGGTGCGGAGCTGAGTGGATTGGTGTCTGGCCAGGTGATTGGCCGGATGAAGGTAAGCAGGAGAGCAAACCTCCTCGAAAGGCGGCAAAACCAATCGTCGATTTGCCTATTGAAGACTTGCTGCCACCTCGACAGTAAAACTTCTGCACAAAGCGCCGCTCTTACCAAAAGCAAGCCCCGGCACCACACTTCTCAGGCAAACGCCTACCCGGCTTCGCCTGTCACCGCCGCGGGTTAACCGTCCCCGGCAGATCATCGCGGCCCTTTGGCGGCTTGATCTGCTCGGCCAGCCAGTTCGGCCCCACCAGAAAGGGTTTCAGCAGCGGGTTCTTCTGCAGCCCCGCTTTGAGCTTCTCAAAGTCCATGACGTTGTCGATGCGCCGGTCCAGGAAGTCCCAGGTCGCCTGGTGGTCCAGGCTGTCATCGCCCAGCCAGTACAGC
The DNA here is from genome assembly GCA_040830225.1 of Leisingera sp. Classification (GTDB taxonomy): domain Bacteria; phylum Pseudomonadota; class Alphaproteobacteria; order Rhodobacterales; family Rhodobacteraceae; genus Leisingera. Next base: position 42 of record JBFOLS010000527.1, on the reverse strand, counting down.
ACGGTGGCGGAATAGACCCCGGCCAGCGACGCGCGCTTGGTG
>JBFOLS010000526.1:0-5150 GCA_040830225.1 Leisingera sp. | reverse complement strand
GTGCCCGGGCCCCTCAGCAACGGGGGGGGGGGGCGGCGGCGTCGCGGGGGGGGTGGATTTAGGAGGTGCGGAGGGTTCCGGACTTTGATGCGCCCAACGACCATCGGGCTGACTTGGTGGGGGAATGGGGGGGGATCAGGGCATGGGGGCGGCCGAAATCAACAACCCCCCCGCGGCTTGCCGGGCCTGGTCAGTTAAGTTGGTTGCGGGAGCAGGTAACCGCCGTATCCTACCTGCCCTCTCCGCAACCATTTAAACGCATGGTAGCGCACAGCGAACGGCAGCTTCTCTAATCAGGCGTTTGGGTCAAGTTCATTTCATAATTTCGTTTCCGTCCTTTAGGATCGGATCTCTCATCCGGGTCAAGCTTCTCTTCGCAGTCATTTTTGGCCCGGTTCGCTTGGGCTGCTGCATGCATGTGTCGGATCGGTCGCGGAGCGCCCAGCTTAGTCTCGCGCTTTGCATGGCGCAGCAGCCATTTTCGGCGTCATCCGCCGACCTCGTCCGGTGAGGGACGATCCCGTCAGTGTTCTTTGGAGGTTCAGATCATGCGGCACCCTCCAAAGATCTTTGACGGAATTCGGTGTTGGCTGCTCACATGCGGTGCATCACGACTGCCAGTTTCCGCGCGACGGCAACGACGGCCCGGCGACGGCCTTTCCGCCGCATCAGCCGCAGGCCCCAACTCTTGATCTCCGACTGGCAACGGATCGCATCATCATTGCGTTCGCGGTGGCGTAGAGTGCGGATCGGACGTCTGCATCACCAGCCTTTGTGATACGGCCAGGTTTGTCCATCTCGCCTGACTGATACCGTCGCGGTGTCAGGCCGAAGTGCGCAGCCACTGTCCTTGAACTGGTGAAGCGCCCGGGATCATCCACCGCTGCTTTGAATGTCAGCGCTGCGATTGGCCCAACGCCGGGTATCGCCATGAAGCGTAGGCAGGTCTTATCTTGGCTGGCAGCACGCTTCACGCGTCGGTCCAACTCGCGATATGTCTCAAAGAGAACCGCCCGTGCATCCAGGAGCGGTAGCAGAGCATGCGACAAGTCTGGATCGGCTTCGATTGTAGCGCGCACCTGTTCGTCAAAGGAGGCCTGGTCAATGCGTGACGGGAGACGAATGCCGAAAATCCGGAACAGTCCACGGATCTCGTTCGCCAGATCGATGCACTTTCTCTGCACCGCCTTACGGCTACTGAGTAACGCACGAACGGCATGGGCCTCTCGGCTCTTCATATGAACTGGATTGAACCAGCCGGCCCGAAGCACATTGGCGATCCCGCGCGCATCCGTCTTGTCGGTCTTGTTACGCATTGCGGACAGCGCCGCATTCACCTGACGCGCTTCCATGCAGACGACGTCGAAACCTGACGCCTGCAATCCAAAGAAAAGGTGCTGGCTCATCGCCCCGGCTTCAAACCCGATCCGAAGGTCAGAGGCAGGGAAATCCACCAGACACTGCCGGATATCCTCGATCTCGCACGCTACCGAGCGCTCAAAAACAGCTCGGCCTTCTGCATTAATGACGCAAACCGCAGCAGACCGTAGCGATACGTCCAAGCCCACAAAGTAATTCATCTCGTTCTCCTCAGATTGCAGTAGCCACTGCACTCTATCGAGAACCTGACCTCACCAGTCGGCCAGCCCGATTACCCATGCTTAGTGCAAGAATCAGAGTTTGCAGAATCCTGCAAAACACACCTGGTTGTCGCCTTGTGTCTGGCCGAACGCCGCAGCGCAGCTAAATCGATTCCGCCGTTCGTGCATCGCGCAGCATTTATGAAGCCCGAAGAAACGCCCTGCGGGACCTTCCAGATATTCGCTGCAAATGCAAGAAATTGGCGCCAAGCGAGCTTCTTTTGGTCGCAACGGACGGACATCCGGAGTCCGCTGGCCTGCCCGCCTATGGCCTCTTAGGCACTAAGGTTTACTCTATCTGTGTCTCGATCTCAGGAGCACCGCTTCCGAGCCATGACACGAAGCTGTCAGCTGCCGTTCCCTCACGTGTGCTGTTTGGCAAAGCGACCGTATACCAGACGCATTCGATCTGCCGCGGATCGAGCTTTACCAGCGCTCCGGACTGCAAGGCCTTGGCGCATAGAACCTCGTCCGCGAGAACCACTCCCTCACCGTCTACAGCCGCTTCGATAGCGAGTGACAAGTCAGAGTAGACCCGTCCTTCCTGCCAGCACAGGGATGACGGCTCATGCGCGGAAAACCACTTGTGCCAGATCTCCCTGCCATTGTCGTGGACCAGCGGCACGCTGTTCCAGTCACAAGGCCCGTCAGCCAGCAGCCGGTTGTGCAGTTCGGGAGTGCAAGCTGGAAAGCCGATGATTGGAAACAACCTTTGCGGTTGCCCCTCGCCAGCCGATTGCCGCGTCTCGAAATGGATCACAACATCGGCATGGCCTTCACCCAGCTGCGGGGGCTGCCACGCCGGGCGCAGATCAATGTCGATCTTGGGATACTCCTCGCAGAATTCCGTGATCCGCTTGCGTAGCCAGAGTGAGGCCAACGCCGGTTCCGCACTGACCACCAGCGTTCCGCTCCGTGTCATGCGCAGCATCCCGTCGCAGGCGTCGTTCAGCACCTGAAAGCCGTTGGATACCTGAGGAAGCAGGGTTCGGCCGTCCTCGCTTAACTCCACCCGGTTGCCGAGACGGCGGAACAACTCCGTGCCCAGCCACTGCTCCAAAGTCTTGATATGCTGACTGATTACGCTGTGGCTCACGTTCAGCTCTGCAGCTGCCTTGGCAAAACTACTGTGGCGGGCAGCAGCTTCGAAAGCGCGCAAAGCGTTCAGGTGGCGGAGCGATCCAAGCATGTTTTACCGTAGGAAAAACCGACGCTGAGCGCAAGATTTACCCGTTTTTTGATTTTTGCCGCCGCCGCTACCGTTTTGAAACCAACACAACACGAGATGAAAACGGAGAGGCGCATGGCCGATCAACAAGCAAAACCGGATGGCGGCCTATCGCTTCGGGTCGCGGATCTCCATAAGTCCTACGGCGCGCTGGAAGTTCTGAAAGGCGTCTCGCTGGAAGCACGAGAGGGCGATGTGATTTCCATGCTGGGCTCCTCCGGGTCCGGCAAGAGCACCTTCCTGCGCTGCATCAACTTGCTGGAGACGCCCAACGCCGGAACGATCACCGTACATGGCGAGGACATCAAAATGGGCACGGACCGTCACGGCGTGTTCAAGCCCGCAGACGCAAAACAGGTCGAACGCATCCGCTCGCGCCTGGCGATGGTGTTCCAGGGTTTCAACCTATGGTCCCACATGACCATCCTGGAAAACGTCATCGCCGGACCCATCCACGTGCTGAAACAGCCCCGGGCCGAGGCCATCGAGAAGGCCGAGGCCATGCTGCAGCGCGTCGGCATGTACGAGCGGCGCGACTACTACCCCTCGCATATTTCCGGCGGCCAGCAGCAGCGCGCAGCAATTGCCCGCGCGCTGGCGATGGAGCCCGAGGTGATGCTATTCGATGAACCCACCTCAGCGCTGGACCCGGAGCTGGTGGGCGAGGTTCTTAAGGTAATCCGTTCGCTGGCCGAAGAGGGGCGTACCATGGTCGTGGTGACCCATGAGATGGGCTTTGCCCGCGATGTCTCCAACAAGGTGATTTTCCTGCACCAGGGGCTGATCGAGGAGCAGGGCCACCCCTCGCAGATGTTCAGCACCCCAAATTCGGCACGCTTCAGGGACTTCCTCTCGAACACCCGGCACTGAGCACGCCGGACACGCAGTTTCACAACAAGCAACAGGGAAACACTCCGCATGACTTTCAAGAAAACTCTCCTTGCCGCCACTGCGGCAGCCATGACCCTGATGGGCAGCACCGCCATGGCCAATGCCCTACGCGTCGGCGTCGAAGGCGCCTACGCACCGTTCTCCAAGAAGGAGGCCGACGGGACACTCTCGGGCTTTGACATAGATATGGCCTATGCCCTGTGCGAACAACTGGAGCGCGAATGCGTGCTGGTTGAGCAGGAATGGGATGGCATGATCCCAGCGTTGATCGCCAACAAATACGACGCCATCGTTGCCTCCATGTCGATCACCGAGGACCGCAAGAAAAAGGTTAGCTTCTCGGAGAAATACTACCACACCCCGTCCCGCTTCATCGCCAAGGACGGCGCTTCCTTCGAAATGACAGCCGAAGGCACCAAAGGCGTGAAAATCGGCGTTTTGCGCGGCACCACTCTGCAGTGCTATGTCGAGAAGCATTTTCCCGATGCCGACATTAAACTCTACAACACCCAGGAAGACGTCTTTGCTGACCTCACCGCCGGGCGTTTGGATCTGCAGCTCAACAACACGCTGGGCGCGCTGGATGGTTTCCTCCACACTCCTCAAGGTGAGGGCTTCTCCTTCTACGGCGAGGATCTGGATGATCCGGCCTGCCTCGGCGAGGGTGTGGGCATTGCCGTGCGCAAAGGTGATCCCTTGGCCGCAGAGCTGAGTGCGGCAATCAAGGAAATCCGCGCAGACGGCACCTACAAGACTATCAACGATAAGTACTTCCCCGTCGACATCTACGGGAACTGATCCCGCCGGATGCGCCTTGGCGGCGGGGACACATGTCCCCGCCGCCCTTTCCCCTTCACCAGATCCCGTAACGGACAGAAGCCCATGCAGCTGATTTATGAGTACCGGCAGATTCTACTGGAAGGCGTTGGCGTCACCGTCTCGCTTGCCGTTCTGTCGCTGACCCTATCGGTGATCTGCGGGCTGGCTGGCGCCTTTGCCAAGCTGTCGCAATCCCGCGGCATCCGCCGGACCGGCAATGCCTACACCACCTTTGTGCGCAGCGTACCTGACCTGGTGCTGATGATGCTGATATTCTACGGCGGCCAGGTGATGCTGAACGATATCGGACGCATCACCGGCCTCTGGGGCTATGTGGACGTCAACCAGTTCATCGCAGGCGTGCTGACACTGGGCTTCATCTTCGGCGCCTATATGGCCGAAACCTTCCGCGGCGCGATCCTTGCTATCCCGCGCGGTCAGATCGAAGCGGCGATGTCGGTGGGCATGAACTCGCGCCAGATCTTCCGGCTGGTCACCTGGCCGCAGATGGTGCGGTATGCGCTGCCGAGCTTTACCAACAACTGGCTGGTGCTGATCAAATCCACCGCGCT
>JBFOLS010000525.1:0-3557 GCA_040830225.1 Leisingera sp. | reverse complement strand
TTACTTGCAGATCAACGGCCGCTGGCGCACCCATGTGCTCTATGCCTCCCTGCGCCACGACCGCCGCGGCAAGACTTTGGCAGGCCAGGCCTGACCTCAACCAGGAACTCCCGCCCGTCACAGGTGCACCTGAGATGCGCCGTTCCCGTTGGGCGCAGCGCCGCGCGGGGCGCGGCGCTTTCCGGCCTCGCGGCCCAAGGATCCGCCGAAGAATGTGACCCACCGGCGCCGGGCCGCAGGCCCGGCGCTAGGCCCACCTGCGAGGCAGAATGTCCAATTCTGCCGGAGCGGGCGGGAGAACGCCCGAAGGATTTTCCGGCGCAGGGGCTGACAGCGGGAATTTGCGCCCTAGAACCTGCGTCATGCGCGCGTTTTTTTTCCCCCTTATTCTGTTGTTCAGTGCCGGTGCCCTGCAAGCACAGGAGCGGCGGGCCAGCCATTGCATCGCTTTGGCCGAAACCACTGATGGGCTGGAATATCTGCAGCAGGCCAGCTGGCAGGCGCCGGTGGCGAAAGACAGGGTGCATATCCGCTATATTTCCCATGCTTCCTTTCTTCTGCGGACAGAAGGCGGGTTGAACGTGGTCACCGATTTCACCGGCTTTACCGGCGCCGCGCCGCTGATCCCGGATGTGGTCACCATGAACCATGCCCATGAAACCCATTGGACCGCGCACCCGGATCCGGCCATTCCGCATGTGCTGCCGGGCTGGGGAGCGGCCGGAGCAGGGATCCAGCATCACCTGGATTTGGGCGAAATGCTGATCCGCAATGTGCCGACCGATATCCGCAATATGTTCGGCGGGGTCGAGCCGCGCGGCAATTCGATCTTTGTGTTCGAAGCGGCGGGCCTGTGCATCGGCCACCTTGGCCACCTGCACCATGTGCCGACACCGGAACAATATGCAGCGCTTGGGCGGCTGGACGTTGTGATGGCGGCCGTGGACGGCGGCATCACCCTGCCGCTGGATCAGATGCTGGAGGTGCTTGGCCGGCTGCGCTCTTCCGTTATCATCCCGATGCACTGGTTCACTGACTACTCGCTGGAACGCTTCCTGACCCGGATCGGCCCGGAGTTCGATGTGGTGAATGAAGGCAGCAGCGAGATCACCGTTTCCTTGCGCAGCCTGCCCAGCCGTCCCACGATTTATGTGCTTCAGCCCAGGTACCTGCTCGACGGCGAATGAGCTGGCTTGCCAGCCCGCTGGGCTTGCGCCATGGATAGGGCATGAGCCTGAACCCAGCCGACCCCGCCTTTGCAACCCGCCTGTCCGCGCGCTTGCCGGAAGGCGTGCTGCGGCCGCCCGAGCCGCGCTACCTGGAAGAGCCACGCGGCCGCTGTCAGGGGCAGGCCGGTGTTCTGGCACTGCCGCAGACGGTGGAGCAGGTCTCGGTTCTGCTCCGGGAGGCAAATGCGGCCCGTGTGCCGGTGGTGCCATACGGCGGCGGCACCAGCCTGGTCGGCGGCCAAGTGATGCCGGCCGGCCCCGCTCCATTGGTGATCTCTCTGGAGCGGATGTCCGCAATCAGAGCGGTCTATCCGCAAGAGAATGTCCTCATCGCCGAAGCCGGCGCCATCCTTGCGGATGTTCAGGCCGCGGCGCAGGACGCAGACCGGCTGTTCCCGCTGTCGCTGGCCGCTGAAGGCTCGGCCCGGATTGGCGGCAACCTTTCGACCAATGCGGGCGGGGTGAATGTCTTGCGCTACGGAAATGCCCGCGACCTGTGCCTGGGGCTGGAAGCAGTGCTGCCATCTGGCGAGATCTGGCACGGCCTGTCGCGGCTGCGCAAGGACAACACCGGCTACGATCTGAAGAATCTGCTGATCGGCGCGGAGGGCACGCTCGGCGTGATCACCGCCGCTTCGCTGAAGCTGTCGCCGGTTCCAGCAGAGCAGGGCACCGCGGTTTTCACTGTCAAAGGTCCCGAAGCAGCAATTGCTCTCTTGGCGCTGGCACGGAGCAAGGCGGGCGAAGCGGTCAGCGCATTCGAACTGATCCACCGGCAAGGGCTGGATTTTCTGGCAGAGACCCAGCCGCAGGTCCGTCAGCCCTTTAATGGTTCCCCGGAATGGTGTGTGCTGATCGAGCTGGGCTTGCCGCGCGGCCTCAATGCCGAGGAAACGCTGGCGGAGCTGTTCGAAGCAGCCTTGGACGCCGGTCTCTCCTCCGATGGCGTGATTGCCCAGTCCGGAACTCAGCGGCAGGCGCTTTGGTCAGTGCGCGAGCATATCCCGCTGGCCAACAAGGCGATTGGGTCGGTTTCCAGCCACGACATCTCGGTGCCGATCTCGGCCATCCCGGCATTTATCGAACAGGGCCGAGCAGCCGTCGCAGCGCTGGGTGAATTCCGCATCAACTGTTTCGGCCATCTGGGCGACGGCAACCTGCACTATAATGTCTTCCCGCCCAAAGGGCGGCAGCGCGATGAGTTCCACGGTGTCCGGGACGCTGTGAAAGAAGCCGTGCATGATCTGGTTCACGCCTTCGGCGGTTCCTTCAGCGCGGAGCATGGCGTAGGCCGGATGAAAACCGGGGATTTGGAACGCTATGGCGATCCCGTCAAACTGGCGGCAATGCGGGCCATCAAACGGGCGCTGGATCCGAACGGTATCATGAATCCCGGCGCAGTTCTCAAGGCTGGCTGAGTACCAGGCAGCTTGGCGGCCTTGGGCCCGGCGCGCGCTATCGCACGGCGCGCCTTTCAGGCTTCGCAGGATCCTGAAAGGCTATGCCCAAGCGGTGAAGCGCATTCTTCAAATGCGTTGAAACGGCAGGAGAGTGCCCCGTGCTGCAGGCCCGGCAAAAGAAACTACAGGCCTTCGAACTCGCAAAGCACATGGACGTCCATGCCCGCGGCCTCCAGCAGCTTGCGGCCGCCCAGCTCGGGCAGGTCGACGATGAAGGAGCAGGAGACAATGTCGCCGCCCAGGCGCTCAATCAGCTTGATGCCGGCCCCTGCAGTCCCGCCGGTGGCGAGCAGGTCATCCACCACCAGGATCTTTTCGCCCGGCTTGATGGCATCGTCGTGGATTTCGACAATCGCCTCTCCGTATTCCAGCTTGTACTCCTGGCTGATGGTGGTGCCGGGCAGTTTGCCCTTCTTGCGGATCGGCACAAATCCGACGCTGAGCTGGTGCGCAATCGCACCGCCCAGGATGAAGCCGCGCGCCTCAAGACCCACCACCTTGTCGATCTGCTCACCCGCATAGGGGTGCAGCATCTGGTCGATTGCCATGCGGAATCCGCGGGGATCAGCAAACAGAGTGGTCACGTCGCGGAACATGATCCCTTCATGGGGAAAGTCCACGATAGTGCGGATGTAGTCCTTGACGTCAGGCTTCTTGGGCATGGGACGGCTCCCCTTTGCGGAAATGAAACGGTCGCCCGGCTTCAGCCCCGGGTCAGCCGGGGTGTGGCCGAAGCGGAGCATTCATGCAAGAGGCAACGGCGCCGGAACCCGCGGTTGTTACCGGCTGTGCCGTATTTTTCGGGGCGACAGGTAGCTTCGGTAGAGGCTGGAGGGCAGCCACGCCAGATGCGCGCCACGCCAGTCCC
>JBFOLS010000524.1:0-6961 GCA_040830225.1 Leisingera sp. | reverse complement strand
GGGTGGCGCGAGCCGGAGGCAAAACAACCCGGAAAGAGAAAACCCAAAAGGGCGCGGGGGCGCGTGGGGGGCCCCCGCGGCAGGCGAAAAACGCGGGGGGGGGGGGGGGTCAAACGCCCCCCACCCCCGCAACAGCCCGCGCAGCCCGCGCGGGGTGGAGCCCACCCGCCGCATGAATTCGTCGCCGGCATGGCTGGTCACCGCCTCTTGCGCCACGGCACGCGGCTCGAACACCAAGCGGCGGTGCTGCGCCGGAGCCTGCACCGAAATGTAGAAATCATCCGCCACATCGCCGGGCACCCGCTCCGGCACCAGCCGCCGCCGCATGGCGTAAAGCGTGCCTTGTGCAGATACCGCGCCGCCGAGCCGGTTTTCCGCCGCCTTAAGGCCGGAGTCGTAAGACCAGAACAGCCGTTCAGCCCGCGCCAGCCAGCCGCGGCGGCCATGTTTGCGCTGCGGCTGCAGCCGCCCGCAGACACCCCCCGTATCTTCCATGGAAAACGGCGCCAGCAGATACTGCAAAGCGCCGGGTGCCAGCATGCTGTTGGCGTCCGAGAAAATGACCACATCCGCCTCGATCCGGGCCAGCCCGGCTGTCAGCGCCTGCGCCTTGCCGCCATGCTCCGGCGTTTGAAAGGCACGGATACGGGGGCTGTTCAGCGACAGCGCCTGTTCCAGGGTGGCGTCCTCCGACCCGTCCGAAACCACCAGCACGTCCACCCAATGCGGCCCGCAGTCCTGCGCCAGAATGGTCTCCAGCTTGGCACGGATCGCGGCCGCCTCGTTGCGGGCGGCAATCAGCACCGTGGCCCGCAGCGGCTGTACCGGCGGCAGCGGCGCCCGGCGGCCCGCCAGCGCAGCCAAAACGCTCCAAAGCAAACCGTATCCGGCCAGGGAAAAGGCAATCAGCCCGGCGCATGTCCAGAACAGCAGGATCATTCCGCCGCCCTCCCCATCGCCGCGGCCGAATGGGCTCGGAACAGGTTGAATTGCCGCTGTGCATTGACCGCCAGCGAGAACTCCGCCTCCACCAGCACGCGCCCCTGCCGGGCAATCGCATAGGCACCGGCCGGATCGGCATGCACCGCCTCCATCGCATAGAGCAGCTCGGGCACCGAACCCGGTTCGATCAAGAAGCCGGTCTGCCCGGGGCGGATCAGTTCGGGGATGCCCGAAACATTGGTCGAGATCACCGGGCGCTGGAAGGCCAGCCCTTCGATCGCCACATTGGGAATGCCTTCCGTCCGGCCCAAGGGACCGATCACAGAAGGCGCTGCAATCACATTGGCGCTTTCATAAAGCTTGCTGACCGCTGCAAAATCCTGCTTACCCAGGAAAGACACCCGGCCACCCAGGCCCAGGTCTGCGGCCAAGCCTTCCAGCGCTTCGCGTTCGGGTCCGTCGCCTGCCAGCGAGCACCGCCAGTCCGGGACCTCCAGCGCCGCCAGCGCCCGCAGCAGCAAGTCGACCCCCTTGCGCACTTGCAGCGAACCCACATAGACCACATGGAAGGGCCCCTTCTGCGGCGGCGGGCCCAGCTGCGGGATGGCTTCCACATCGACGCTGGAATGGATCACCTGAATTTCTTCGGCACGCAGGCCGCGCACATGGCTGGCCAGGAAGTCGCGGCCGTAGTTGCTGATGGTGCGCACAAAGCTTGCTTCACCCAGCTTTTCGGCCAGCAGGCGCTGGGTGCGGAAGATGTCATGCGCCCGGCAGCTGACCGAATAGGGGATGCTGGTCAGCCGGTGGATCACCCAGGCCGCTGTGGCCGGGTGGCCGGCAAACTCTGCGTGCACATGATCGGCACCCCAGTCTGCCAGCTCGCGGGCGATGGCACTGGCTGCAACTGAAACAACTGCGGATTTCCCTGCCAGCACCGGCTTGCCGCCCTGCTGCGCCCCTATCAGGGCCAGCGGCCCCGCCATACTGCCCAGCCGTGATCCGAAACTGGCCAGGGTGCGCGGGCTGACAAGCCCGACATGGCGGGCGATTGCCCGGGTCGGTTTGGCAAAGTCGTGCAGCACTTCCGACGTGTTGTAGGGCGACAGGTGGTACAGCCTCACCTCCGCCCCGAACTCCAGAAACTTCATCACGTCCCGAAGAATGAAGGTTTCGGTGAATTTCGGATATTCCGTAACGATGACCGCCAGCCGCATGTCAGATCCCCCCATCCCCGCTGCCCGCTTGGCCGGTGCCCGTTTGGCCGGTGTCCGCCGTACCGCTGTCTTCGCCGAGGCTGAGATGCCGTGCCGCAACACAAAGCGCGGGCAGGATCCACATAAATTTAGTGTCCTCGTTGGGCATGAACAGCGAAGCAATCAAAAAAGCGCCAAAGCCATAGGCCAGTGCTTTGGCAAAGACAGAAAGGCCCTGAGCCTCTGCGCGGGCGGCCTGCACCGCCGCCTTCATGGCGCTGATAATAATCCCGAGGAACAGCGCCAGCCCTGCAAGGCCCAGTTCGGCTGCGATGCTCAGATAGCTGTTGTGCAGTTGCCGCGGCTCCGGCTCGCGGCCCGGGTACCAGCGGAATTCCTCCCCGGCATAGAAATACGGGTAGTTACCTGGGCCGACGCCGAACACCGGGTTTTCCCACAAGAGCTGCAGGCCGATCAGGTTGTAGGACAGCCGCCTGAGCAGGGTCCGGTCCGTGCCCTGCTCGAACATCGTGCCCATCCGCTCCCAATAGACTTCGGGCACAAAGGGCAATGCCCCGGCGGCTGCAGCCGCCAAGCCGAAAAGCGCGAGCGGAAACATCCGGTGCCGGCGGTTCTGCCCCATGTAGACCAGAGCCGTCAGCGCCAGCGCAATCGCCGCCGAGCGCGCCAGCGTCAGCACCAGCCCGGCCATTCCGATCAGCATCACCATACCGCTGAACCATCTCAAGTGAGTGTATTCAAAGAATAAAACAGTTGCAATCACGACGGTGCACAGCAGCATGTGCGCGGCTGTCGTGGGGTTGTAGTTGGACGCGCCGGCGCTGCGGGCCTGGCCGCCGAACTGGGCGGTGGTGGCGGCGGTCTCGGTCGCCACCAGCCGAACCCCCAGGAAACTTTCGGCCAGCACAAACAGCCCCGAAACCAGCCCGGTGCCAACCAGGATCCAGACCAGGCAGCGCAGGCGGCGGGGCGTGTCCGCCAGCGCCACGATCAGGAAAAACATCACGATCACGCTGGCAAAACCGATCACGTGATCCTGCCCGGCTTCGGGGTATTCGCAGGTCAGGAACGAGATCCCCAGCCAGATCAGGAACAGCATCACCAGCGATTTGGTGCGGCTGGCAGGCCCCAGCCGCAGGTGCCGCGGCTTGCGGTAGCTTTGCAGCATCAGCCCGCCCAGGGCCGCCAGAGTGAGCAGCTTGAAGGCCGACAGCGGCAGTGCTTTGGACAGGATGCTGGCCAGCGCATCGAGATGGGCAAAGGTGACAAGGAGCATCAGCGCCGCAAAGGGATTGAGGGTCACCAGCCCGCCTACGGCGAGCCCCGGCACCAGAGCAGCGCCCATTTTCGGCGAGGCCGAGGTAAAGGCCACCAGCAGCAGCGCCAGAAACCCAAGCCCGCCCGCCAGCACAAGGTATCCGGTCAGCCGCCAAATCATGCGGCCCGCGCCCCCTGGCGCTGCGCCGCCTTGCGTGCACGCGGTTTCAGGCGTTTGTGCATCATCTTGCAAAGGCCCACAGCCAGGATCAGCAAGTACCAGTAGCAGTTGCCCTGAAAGCAGCGCACGGTGGCGCGGAAATGCCAGGCGTCGATGCGGGCGCTCTTGAACCCTGCTGCGTTTTCACCGGCGTGCACCCGGCTGATCACCGCCGGTTCTTCGCCATCGCGGTTGCTGCCCAGCCCGGCTGTGGTGGCCATGTAGCCTTCTTCGGCAGCAATCCTGCGGGCCAGCGCGGACGTCCGGTTCTGCGGCCAGCAGAACAGCGCAGGGTTCTTTCCCAGACGGGCCTTGAACTCGGTGCGGCAGCGGGCCAGTTCGGCACGGACACGGGCGGCGTACTCCGCCCCGCTCTCGCGCCGGCCGCCGGCAAAGGCCGGCGCGGCCAGCGCCGCGTCGCTTTCCGGGATCACTGTCCCTGCGGGGACAACGGGCGGGTTTTCCGCCAGGTACCAGTCGTGCTTGCTGCCGCGCATGGCCGCCCACTGCATCCAGGCGTGGCGTTTCCAGTTCTCGCGGGTGAGCCGCCCGACCGGACGGGCGCTGACCGGCACCCGGATGTGGTCGACCCCATGCGGCTGCACGTCAAAGACCTTCTCTGCTCCGGCCTGGTCCAGCTCCCGGATCTCGCCCCAGCTGAGGTAGCCGTCCCAGCGCGACGGGCGGCTGGTGTCATCAAGGCTTTGCGGCGCGGGGCGTTCCGGGGCGATGAATTCCAGCGAGACAAACAGTGTGGCGCACATGCCGTGGCGGCGCAGGACCGGAGCGGCTGCCACCCAATTGTCGAGATACCCGTCATCGAAATGCAGAAGGACTGTGCCTTCGGGAACCGGCTGGCAGGCGTGGCGGCGGCGGACGAATTCGCCGGTATCCATGACTCTGCAGCCCATCTGCCGCAGCAGGGCCAGCTGCCGGTCCAGCGTGTCCGGGTGTACTGAAGTCTCGGACGCCCAAGGCAGCCAGGACGCATCTTCGCTGACGCTGTGCCAGGTCAAGCAAGGCACCCCGCCGGGACGCCGCATCCAGCCATCGGCAATCCAAAGCCAGCCTGCCAGCGCAAGCAGAACACACCAGCCGGGCACTGTCCCCGTGGGGACAGCAAGCCAAAACAGGAAAATCGCCGTGAGGCCGCTGAACCAGAGCGCCAGCGCCCAGCGCCGCCCGGCCTTGCGGCGCCGACTGTGCCGCTTGGCGCTACGCGCTCCGCCGCCCTCCGGGCGGCAGGCGGTTAGGGATGTCTTATGCAGCCGCACGCCCCGGCAACCTCCTGTCAGCCTTTCAGAAACACACCAAAAATGTTTTCCACCCCCTGTTCATGCAGCCGTGCAGCGGTGCCTTCCAGTGCCTCCTCCGACACGCTGCCCGCACGGATCCCGATCACCACCCAATTGAAACCCCTGGCCTTGCTCATGGAGAAGCTCTCGTTTGCACCGCCCAGGTCGGTTACCTTGACACCATTTGTGGGGGCAGCTCCGGCACGCCCGGCAAGCGGGCGGCCCAGATGGACCACTGGCCGAGCGCCTTTGCCCCCCGGCACCGCTTGAAGCGCGGCGCCGCCTGCCTGGCCCTGTGCGACGGCTTCGGTCTCATGCAAACGCCGCACCTTAAGCTTCTGCCAGCCTTTGAGGCGGCGCAGAGCCACCTCGATCACCGCGGTCAGGCGGCGGCATTCCTCATCACTGCCTATAGCCGTGACAGCGCCCTGGCAGGGCATCGCGTTGCATTGCAGATTCATCGCTTTGGCCAGCTCTGCCAGCTTGGCCCGCTTGGGCCGCCGCAACCGCAGGGTGCCCAGTGCCCGCGGCCCGAACAGCCGCTGCAAATCACTCTCGGTTTTGAGGGTGTTTGAAAACGTGTCGGCGCTGATTACCAGGAAGGCCGCAACCATGATCCAGCCTGCTGTGGCGAGGACGGTGTTGACGATCACCTTCGGAAAACTGGGATAGACCGGTTCCACGGCCGGGTCGATTATCCGCAGCATGCCAAAGTTGTTCGCCCGCGCCAGCCTGAGCGCGTTGATCTGGTCCTCCAACTCGGTGAAGTTGCCGTCTCCTTTGGCAATCTCCTGGCGCAGTGTGGCCTCCAGCCGGCGCGAGGCGGCATCGGCCTGCGCGCGCAGGTGGGCCACATATTCCTCGGCCAGCAGATTGGCGGCCAGCGCCGCTATGTCCGCCCGGTCGCGGGTCACCTGAATTTCCATGATATAGGTGCCCTCGACCATCTCCACGCCGATGGAATCCTGCAGGGACAGAACCGCATCGGTGTAGGGGTCCCGAGGTATATGCTCGCCCGAGTTCAACGTGTTGTAAATGCGCCGGAAATTACGCCGGAAACTGTGGAAGCGCTGGGCAATCTGATCCTTTAGGCTGAGGGCGGCATCCGGTTCTGCGGTACCGGCCGGCTGCCCGCCGGACGGCAATTCGCGTCTCAGCCGGTCCACTGTCTTGGCGGCAATCTCGCGGCTGAGCAAGTATTCCACATGGGTCTGGGTCAGCAGGTTGGCAGGGTTGAAAGTGGTGGAGCGCACAAAGGTCTGGCTGTAGGCAAGCTCAGTCTGGGTCGGCAGCAGCGAGACCTTAGCTGAGCTGGTGTATAGCGGCGCGACAAAGAGGAAGAAGGTGCTGAGCGCCGCGGTGCCGCCGACCAGGATCAGGAAAGTAAAGGCGATGAGCCCCCGGTAATAATTCAGCAGCTGCCGGTAATGTGCGGTCATGACCAGGCTCCCCCCGGTATTCCCGCGCGGGCGGCTGCCACCCGCTGCCGCCCGCGCCAAGTCATGAGGAAATCACCGAAGACTGCAGCAAATACCTCTCAATGAAATGCCTGGCCGCGGTAGAGGTCGTTGAATAGGTGGCGAAATTGGCAAAACCGCTCTGGCCGATGCCGACCGGCTCGCTGTGTTCAATCTTGGCGCGCACCCTCAAACGGCAGACCCTGCCGGACTTGCGCCTGCGGGACAGCATCACGAAATGCTCCCCCTGGGGAAAGGGGCGGGTCGAAATGAACTGCAACACCTCATCGGAAATGCCGCAGATGGCACCGACGTGGGTGCTGTTGCCTCCGTCAAGCTCTACCCGGCTGTCAGGCGGGCAGTTGAATCCGGTGCGCAGCCATCTGTGTTCGGACAACGGCCGGAACTGGCTGGTCACTCCAGAGACCGCAAGGCGCAGGGATTTGCTCAGCACGCAAACCCCGACATAGGCCAGGAAGCCGAAAGCGGCGCCGTAGCGGATTTGAGTACGGCAGCACATGCGGTTGAACCGGGCCCGCAGGGCCTTTGGCGTTTCATGGGTCATCAGCGCCT
>JBFOLS010000523.1:0-5817 GCA_040830225.1 Leisingera sp. | reverse complement strand
CGACTCTGCCGCAGCCTTTAGCGGCACAGTTTACACCAGGCGAATCGACTTGATGAAATCCGCAAAAAACATCCTGCAGCCCGAGAACCGGCCGCTCAAGACAGCGGTGCTGGTTCTGGATGAATGCAACACGCTGTCCTTCGCGGCTGCAGTGGACCCGATGCGCGCCGCCAACCGGCTGGCGGGGCGTGCCGCCTTCGACTGGGATTATGTCAGCGCCGCAAATGAGCCGCCGATGCTGACCAGCGGCCTTACTGTGCCCAGCTTTCCGCTGGCGCGGCTGGAGGGCTGCGAGCTTCTGATTGTGGTGGCCGGCTTCCAGCTCGCGCGCCATGCCACTCCCAGCCTGCTGGCGGGCCTGCGCCGGATTGCCGCCAGCGGTGCGACAATTGCCGGCATCGACGGCGGCCCCTGGCTGATGGCCGAGGCCGGTCTGCTGGACGGCCACCCCGCCACCAATCACTGGGAAGACCTTGAGAATTTCGCCAGCCGCTTCCCCGAAGTGGAGGCCCGCAACGACCGTTTCACCGTTTCCGAAGGCCGCTTGACGTCGGGCGGCGCCACGCCGGCGATCGAGATGATGCTGCACATCATCAGCGCCCGCCACGGCGCCACATTTGCTTCCCGCGTGGCCGGGCTGTTCCTCTATGACGGCCCCTCCGCTGCTCCGCGGCCGCAAAGCCGACTGGGCGGCCAAAAGCACAACGCGTTGACGGCCAAGGCCAATGCACTGATGGAAGCGGCGCTGGATGAACCGATGCCGCTCAGCGCCATTGCCGAGACCCTGGGCACCAGCCCGCGCAGCTTGCAGCAGCAGTTCCGGCTGCGCCTCAACACCACGCCGCAGGACCATTACCTGCAGCTGCGTCTGGCCGAAGCCCGCCGCCTGGTCACCGATACCGATATGCCGCTGATGGATGTGGCCATCGCCACCGGCTTCACGTCGCAATCCAGCTTTGCCCGTGCCTTCCGCACCGCGCATGGCACCTCGGCCCGCGACCTGCGTCAGGAACAGGCCCGCCCCACGGCCCACTAGGCCTTCTGCAGGGCCAGGGCCGCGCAGCGGCGGTGCGCAAGCACCGTTCACCCTTGACGCACCAATGAATTTGCAATTGCGAAGCCGCTTCAGGGCAGATCTAGCCCGGAAGCGCGTCTCAGTAAATCATTCCCGGAAAAGCTTTCCCGCCCGTTGTCGGCGCATTTGGAAATTGCGCCGCTTCGGTTGGACCAGGCTCAATAGGGCATCGGATGCGCCCTGTGCGCTGCATTGATTTCATCCAGCACCTCCTGGCTCAGCTCCAGCGCCACCGATTTCAATATATGCTCCAGCTGCGGCAGATGCGTAGCGCCGAAGATCGCCGAGGCCATGAACGGCCGCGTCCGGCACCAGGCCAGCGCCATATGCACCGGATCCAGCCCGTGCCGCCCGGCAATCTCCAAATATGCAGCCACGGCGTCATAGACACGCTCGCTGTGGCGCCCGCCCAGTTCAGGGTTGATGGCTTTGCGCGACCCTTCCGGCACCGCCCCGCCCTGATATTTGCCGGTCAACAGCCCGGTGCCCAGCGGCGAGAACGCCAAAAGGCCCACGTCCTCATTGACGCTCAGCTCGGCCAGGTCGGTGTCATACATCCGGCAAACCAGGGAGTACTCGTTCTGGATAGAGGCTACCCGCGGTCGGCCCCGCTCTTCCGCAATCCGCAGCCATTGCGCGGTGCCCCAGGCGCTCTCGTTCGACAGGCCAAAGGCCCGGATGGTGCCGCGCTCCACTTCGCGCTGCAGCGCCTCCAGGCAATCTTCCATATTGGCCAGCGTTTCCTCCCGGTTCTGCTGGGAGGGGTCATAGGTCCAGTTCTGCCGGAACATATAGCTGCCGCGGTTCGGCCAGTGGAACTGGTAGAGGTCGATGTAATCCGTCTTGAGCCGCTTCAGCGACGCCTCGACGGTCGGCGCAATGGTCTTAGAAGAGATTGGCGCCCCGTCCCTTACATGACGCATCCCTTCGCCGGAGTGCTTGGTGGCAAGAATATAATCGCCTCTCCGCCCTGTCCGAGCGTTCCAATTGCCGATGATACGCTCGCTGTCGCCAATGGTTTCCGCACTGACCGGATTGACCGGGTACATCTCGGCGGTATCTACAAAATTCACACCGCCGGCCAGCGCCATGTCGATCTGCGCATGGGCCTCTGCCTCCGGCGTCTGGGTACCAAAGGTCATCGTGCCCAGGCACAGTTCGGACACCATCATGCCGGTGCGTCCCAATGGGTTCATTTTCATGTCTCAGGCCCCCTGTTCCGGATTTGCCAGCGACCCTAGAGCCATGCAGCGAAAGTGCAAGCCGCTTGCACCCGCACTGGTTTCCCGCCAGCCTGCGCGCAATCCATTGAAAGGACATCCCATGCCGCAAACCATTACCAAAGGTGTCAAGGCACTGCTGGCCGAAGCCAACAGCCTTGTTGAGACCATGCCGGTTGAGGAGGCCAAGCAAAGAGTTTTGGATGGAAACTATGTCTTTATCGACCTGCGCGATATCCGCGAACTGCAGCGCTCGGGCATGATCCCCGGGGCGTTTTCCTGCCCCCGCGGGATGCTGGAATTCTGGATCGACCCGGTCAGCCCCTATCACAAGCCGGTGTTCAACCAGGACAAGACCTATGTGTTCTATTGCGCCAGCGCCTGGCGCTCGGCGCTGAGCGCGAAGGCGGCGATGGAAATGGGGCTGAAGCCGGTTGTGCATTTGGAGGGCGGCTTCACAGAATGGGCCAAACAGGGCGGCCCCGTGGTGCCGCGCGAAGGCTGAGCACTGCTTCGCTCCCTCTCGCCTGTTTTTGCAGCCTTTAGGCAGCTGTTTCAGCTGCCTGCCCATGTTTTCATGCAGGCCGTTTTGCTTCGCTTAGCCACGCCAGAGCCCCACCTGTCAGCAGCACCCAATTGAGAACAAAAAGAGAACATGATATCATGTTCTCATGCCGACTCACCTGCTTGCCCGCCGCCGCCACAAGCCCCGCCCCGCGCTGTCCCCGATGGAGGGCATCGCGCTGGAGCACGGGCGCGTGCATGAGGCCTGCGGCCCCGCGCGGCACAGCTTTGCGCTCTGGCTGGCCGCCGCTGCGCCAGGACCAGTCCTGTGGCTTGCGCCGCCTCAAGGCGGCAGGCAGCTGAACCCGGACGGGATGGCAGCGTTTGCCAGCCCCGCCCGCTTCCTGTTCATCAGCGCGGCCAGCACGACAGACCTGCTGTGGACGATGGAGGAAGCCTTGCGCAGCGGTGCAGCCGCGCTGGTGGTGGCAGAACTGCCCGAACCGCCCGCCATGACTCCTGTGCGGCGGCTGCACCTGGCGGCGGAGGCCGGCGGCCGTTTCGGCCCCGCGCCGCTGGGCCTGCTGCTGACACCGGGAGACGGCGGCGCTCAGGGCATCGAAAGCCGCTGGCACTTGGCACCAGCCCGCTATTCCACGGCGCATGACGCCCTGCCCGGCACCAGCAGGGCAGCCCCCCCGGCCTGCTGGACCCTGCAGCGCCTGCGCGCCCGCACCCTGCCACCGCGCGAATGGCAGGTCACCCGAACCGCAAGTGGGGGCTCGCTGGCTGCATGCCCTGCCCCGGCCGGCCCAAACACCGCCACGCCGCTCCTGCAGGGCGGCTCTGCCAGCCCTTCCACGCCCCTCACGCCCCCGCAGAAGGCTCCAGCTGCGGCAACACCTTCATAGCAGCCGCCTGTCAGGCGCGTGCAGCGGCTTCACAAACACACGCAAGAAAGTGAGCCACTTCTTCACACAACTGCGGGTAAGCTGATGCCACGGATGGAAAAACACAGGAACTGCCTGCATGCATTCCCCCCGGCTGCACCGGCGGGCCTTGCTCGCCTGCCTCGCTGCAACCCTACTCGCTCCGCGCAGCCTTATGGCTGCGCCCCTGCCCTACCGCGTGCTACCGGAGGCCACCGAAGTGCGCTTTACATTCCTGCTCAGCGGCCAGGCACAGCACGGCCGGGTTCCCGTCAAAACCGCCCGCATCCTGATCGACCCGCAGAACCTTGCACGCAGCAAGGCTGACATCATCCTCAGCGCCGACCGCGCCAGAACCGGGCTGATCTTTGCCACTGAAGCACTGAAGAGCCCCGGCATTCTGGACACCGCGCGGTTCCCGGAGATCCGTTTCCGCTCCACCCGGATCCGCCTGGGACCGGACGGCCGGCTCTCCGGCGGCGCAGAAATCCACGGCGTCCTTACACTGCGCGGCACCGCCCGGCCGCTCATCCTGCAAGCGGCACTGTACCGCCGCCCCGGCACCGCACCGGATGATCTGCGTGAGCTCGACGTACACCTCTCCGGCCGGTTGAGCCGTTCTGCCTTCGGCGCCACAGGCTATCCGGATCTGGTCGCGGATCAGGTGACACTTGCGATCAGAGCCCGCCTTCGCCGGTCCGGCTGACCCGCAGGCTCTGCGGCAAAAATACCGCCCCGCAAAAATACGACACAGACATGACGGAAACCGGCTGGCATTGCCGCCCCAGCCTGTCATGGTCGCACCGTTATGCGCCTGATAATCTCCTTTGCCGCCCTGTTTCTCTCCGTCATCCTGCTGCAGCTGTCGACCGGGGGCGTGGGCCCTCTCGATGCCATCTCGGGCCTGACTCTGAACTTCAGCAAGGAGCAGATCGGCCTGCTTGGCTCGGCCCATTTCATCGGCTTTTTCATCGGCTGCTGGTGGGCGCCGCGGCTGATGGGCAATGTCGGCCACTCCCGCGCTTTTGCCGTCTGCACCGCGCTTGGCGCAATGGGCCTCTTGGGCCACACGCTGACTGAAAACCCCTATGCCTGGGCGGTGATGCGGATTGCCTCCGGCCTCTGCGTCGCCGGCGCCTACACGGTGATCGAAGCCTGGCTCAACGCCAAGGTCACCAACGAGAACCGCGGCCGCGCCATGGGCACCTACCGGATCGTTGACATGGGCGCCTCTCTGGCAGCGCAGCTGATTATCGCGGTGCTGCCGCCTGCCGTCTATGTCTCCTACAACCTTCTGGCCGTTCTGTGCTGTGCAGCGCTTTTGCCGCTGACCCTGACCAAGGCCAGCCAGCCGGAAACCCCCAACGCGCCGCGGCTGCGCCCCAAGCTGGCCTGGCGCTGCTCGCCGCTGGCTGTGGCGGGCGTGATCGTTGCCGCGCTCAGTTCCGCCTCCTTCCGCATGGTCGGCCCGGTCTATGGCCAGGAAGTCGGCTTGGCCGTGGATCAGATCGCCTTTTTCCTCGCGGCCTTTGTGGCAGGCGGCGCGCTGGCGCAATACCCGATGGGCTGGCTGGCCGACAAATACGACCGCCGCTGGGTGCTGATCTGGCTGTCCGGCGTTGCCATCGCCAGCTGCGGCATCACCATGGCTGCCAGCGGCACCGGCACCCTGGGCGTGATGCTGGCCGCCGGTTTCTTCCGCTTCACCACCTTCCCGATCCTCTCGGTCTCAGCCGCCCACGCCAATGACTTCGCCACCTCGGCTGAACGGGTCGAACTGTCCGCCGCACTGATGTTCCGGTACGCGCTTGGCGCAATTGCCTCGCCCTATGTCTCCTCCGCCCTGATCGAGGCTTACGGCCCGGCAGCGCTTTTTGCCTATGTGGCTTGCGGCCACGTGCTGCTGATCGTCTTCGGCCTCAGCCGGATGAAAGTCCGCGCAACCCCGGAGGAGCGCACCAGCTACGTCTATGCACCGCGCACCTCCTTCACCATCGGCCGCCTGCTGAAACGGTCGCGCGAACGGCGCTAGCCTGAAGCCGCTCCCGTCTTTGGCCCCTGCCGGGGTTGAAGGCCGTTCCGCAGCTTG
>JBFOLS010000522.1:0-6049 GCA_040830225.1 Leisingera sp. | reverse complement strand
GCAACAGACCCCTCATGCGGCGGAAACCCAATCAAACTGAACGAAGAAAACCTCGCAGAACTGTTTAAAAACGCAATCTGAATTGAGTTTCCGGACAAGCTTTCAGCGCTTCCCGCCCGGAGGGGAGCGCTTTTTCATTTCCAGGCGGCCCGGTCAGCCGCTGACGTAAACCTTATCCTTGGGGTAATAAAAGATCTTCTGATTGTGCAGCCGACCCAGAAGTTCGTGAACGCGGCGCAGTGTTTCCTCGTCGCTGCTGCCGGGGTCAGGCTTTGCCTCGGAAAGGCTGTCCCTTGTGGTCTGAAGGGCAGTTTCGATCAGTTCCATATCCTCGACGGACAGTTCGAACATGTCGTTGTACTGGGGCATCTGGGCTCCTTTTCCGGGTTAGCTGGGCTGAACTGGCTCTCTTCAGGCTGCCCCATGATGCCCCGTAAAGCCACATAAAAGCGTGGGACAGAGCCTTTGCCCTGATCTCGCCCTTGAAATTGCGAAGATTTTCAATAGTCAAAGAGGCGTCAGAGCGTCTCACCCAGATTGATTGCCGGGCAGAGCCGGTCAAAGACCATCCCGTCTGTTCCGCCTGCCTCGCGAGATTGCAAAACGATCCTGGCAGCGCGTTCCCCGATCTCGCGGCGGCATGCATCGGTGGTGGCCAGCTGCTGCGGCAGGCCTTGCAGGATCTGCAGGTTGTTGAAACCGGCCAAGGCAATATCGCCGGGCACAGAGAGACCCGACGCCAGGCAATGCATCAGCCCCCCGACACTCATCACATCGCTGGAATAATAGATGCAATCGATATCCGGGCTGCGTTCCAGCATCTGAGCGGTAAGCTTTCGGCCAGTCTGGAGCGCGCTCTCGCCCGAATAATGCTCCAAATCAGCAAGGGTTACCCCCTGCGCCGCCAAGCCGTCAGTGAACCCGTCGAAACGCTTTCGGGCGCGAAAATCCTGCGGCATCTTGGTGCCGATGAAACCGATCCTTCGGTAGCCGCGCTCCAGGATTTGCGCCGCCATGTCGCGGCCCGCTTGCAGATGCGAGATGCCGACGCAGTGGCGCACCGGGTCGCCGTCCACATCCATCACTTCAACCACTGGGCAATCGGCCTGCTGCAGCATACGCCGGGTTGCCTCGGTGTGCTCCAGCCCGGCCACAATCAGGCCTGAGGGGCGCCAGCTCAGCATCTCGCGAATGACGCTTTCTTCTTCCTTGAGATCATAGCCGGAGATCCCAACCACCGGTTTCAGCGGGCTGTCCTTGAGCACAGCAGAGATGCCCGAGAGCACCTCGGGGAAGACAAAACTGTTGAGCGAGGGCACCACCACTGCCACCAGATTGACCGATTGCGAGGAAAGAGAACCGGCAATCCGGTTCGGCACATAGCCATGAGTGCGGGCAATTTCCTCGATCTTCGCCTTGGTCTTGGCGGAAACATCGGGAGCACCGCGCAGGGCGCGTGAGGCGGTCATTTCGCTGACGCCGGCCAGCCGGGCCACGTCTTTCAGCAGGAGTTTCTTCGTCATTCCCCCATGCTCCAGCAGTTTGCGGGCAGCCGCAAGAGGCCAGCATAGGCGGCAGGGGTTGATTTTCATGTCCGTTATCGCTATCGGTGTCGCAACCGTTATCGATACCGGAATCACTTCCGGTACAGCTGCCGGAGGTGAGGCATGACATTGAAGATCGCAATAAACGGATTCGGACGGATTGGCCGCGGAGTGCTGCGCGCGCTGCTGGAAAGCGGCGCCGAGGACATCGAAGTAGTGGCAATCAATGATCTTTCACCTCCGGAGACGCTGGTGCATCTGCTGAAATACGACAGCGTGCATGGGCGGTTGCAGGTGCCCGTATTCCTGGCGGGTGATCTGATCCGGGTGGGACATCACAGCATCCGGCTAAGCGCTATCCGCAATCCCGAGGACCTGCCCTGGCATGACATTGACATCGCCTATGAATGCACCGGGCTGTTCACTGCCCGCGAGCAGGCGGCGCGGCATTTGCAGAACGGTTCCAAGCGCGTGCTGATCTCGGCGCCGGGCAAGGAGGCTGACCGGACTGTGGTTTACGGCGTCAACCATATGGATCTGACCGCGGAGGACGTGATTGTCTCCAACGCCTCCTGCACCACCAACTGCCTGGCGCCGCTGGCCAAGGTGCTGGACGAGGCCTTTGGCATCCGCACCGGTTACATGACCACCATTCACGCCTATACCGGTGATCAGCCCACCCATGACACCAGCCACAAGGATCTGTATCGGGCGCGGGCGGCATCCCTGTCGATGATCCCCACTTCCACCGGCGCTGCGCGGGCAATCTCCGAGGTGCTGCCGCATCTGAACGGGCGGCTGGAGGGTTCGGCAATCCGGGTGCCAACCGCCAATGTCTCCGTGGTGGATTTGAGTTTTGTGCCGGAACGCGCAGCCACGGAAGAGGCGGTCAATGCGGCGGTGAAGGCGGCGGCAGAGAGCGGGCTGGCTGGTATCCTGTCCTATGAGGAAGACCCGCTGGTCTCGGTGGACTTCAACCATGATCCGCATTCCAGCTGCTTTGCCGCGGCGCAGACGTCAGTCACTGCTGACGGGCTGGTGCGGGTTGTGAGCTGGTACGACAACGAATGGGGCTTCTCCAACCGCATGGCGGACACCGGCCGCCGCATCGGCGAAGTGATGCGCTCTGCCGAGGTTGCGCTGGCCAGCTGACCGGGCTCTCCCGCCCGTCGCCGGAGCATTGCATGCCCCGCTCCCGTTGGGCCTGGCGCCGCGCTGATGCGCGGCGCTAATGCGTTTAGCAGCAACAGCCGGCCCCATCAGCCGGGCCAGTTTGCAGAAAACCTGTCTCCAGGATGCGGAATATCAAACTCCAGCCGCCGGACCGCTGGCATGCGGCCCCGAATTGCGCCACAACAGGCGCAAGACATGACCAGCAACAGGAGACCGGCGTGACCGTCACCCGTGAAACCGTCCTCGAGGCGCTCAAATCCATCGCCGACCCCGTCAGCGGCTCCGATATCGTCAGCGCGGGTATTGCCCGCGCGGTGGCTGTCGAGGGC
Source organism: Leisingera sp. (assembly GCA_040830225.1). Classification (GTDB taxonomy): domain Bacteria; phylum Pseudomonadota; class Alphaproteobacteria; order Rhodobacterales; family Rhodobacteraceae; genus Leisingera. The sequence goes on along the minus strand of JBFOLS010000522.1, from coordinate 3,003 downwards.
AGCACCGTGCGCTTTGTGCTGGAGATCGACCCCGGCAAGGCCGAGGCCTATGGCCCGGTACGCGACAAGGCTGATGCAGCGGTGGCAGCGCTGCCGGAGGTGGAGAAAGTCTCGGCCATGCTGACCGCGCATTCGGAGAAAGCACCGCCGGACCTGAAGCCGAAGCAACAGCCCCAGCCGCAGCAGCAGGCGCCGCAGAAGGTTCCGGGCGTGGCGCGGATCCTGGCGGTGGCCTCGGGCAAGGGCGGCGTCGGAAAGTCCACCGTTTCAGCAAACATTGCCTGTGCGCTGGCGATGAAGGGGCGCAAAGTAGGGTTGCTGGATGCTGACGTTTACGGCCCGTCCCAGCCCAAGATGCTGGGCGTGACCGGGCGTCCTGCCAGCCCCGACGGCAAGACCATCCTGCCGCTACGCAACCACGGCGTTACCATGATGTCGATGGGACTGATGACCGGTGAGGACCAGGCGGTGATCTGGCGCGGTCCGATGCTGATGGGCGCGCTGCAGCAGATGCTCTTGCAGGTTCAATGGGGCGAGCTTGACGTGCTCATCGTCGACCTGCCGCCGGGCACCGGCGACGTGCAGATGACGCTGGCGCAGAAGACGCATGTGGACGGCGCCATTGTGGTTTCCACCCCGCAGGATGTGGCGCTGATCGACGCCCGCAAGGGCATCGACATGTTCCGCAAGATGAACGTGCCGGTTCTGGGGATGATCGAGAACATGTCGACCCATATCTGTTCCAATTGCGGCCACGAGGAGCATGTGTTCGGCCACGGCGGCGTGGCGCAAGAGGCGCAGAAACTGAACGTGCCGCTCCTGGGCGAAGTACCGTTGCACCTGGACGTGCGGCTGGCTGGCGACAATGGCACACCGATCGTTGCGGAGAAGCCCGGCAGCGCCCAGGCGAAGGTCTTCCTCGATATCGCTACGCAACTGGTAGACTCAGGCGCCGCCTGACTTCTGCGGGCTCCGAGTCAAGGGCCGCACAGCGGCGGTGCGCAGCGCCGTTCACCCTTGAGGCGGGGCTGGCAGACCACATAATGAGAAACGCGCTTGATGGGCAGAATTGCCCGTCAAGCGCTTCTCAGCAACCTCTTCTGCGCCGCGCAAGCGGCGCCACGCCCAACTGTGACAAGCATTCTTCGAATGCGACCGAACAAGCGGGAGGCCCCCGCCCGCAGGATCAGGAATACTTCTCCAGAAACGCCTCCGCTTGCAAGCTGCGGAAGTCCGGCAGCGCGGCCCGCAAAGCGGCGTGATCCCAGTCCCACCAAGCCAGCGCCATCATTTGCTCCGCGACTGCTTCAGGATAGCGGCGGCGGATCACCTTTGCGGTATTGCCGCCCACGATGGTGTAGGGCGCCACATCCTTGGTCACGATCGTGCCTGAAGCCACAACCGCGCCATGGCCTATAGCCACCTCTGGCTTGATCATTGCGCCATGGCCGATCCAGGTGTCATGGCCGATATGGGCCAACCGCCCGGCGCGGCGGGTGAACCACTCCACATCATCTTCCGCATTGTCCCAATAGCTTGCCGAGCGGTACAGGAAGTGATGCAGTGACGCCTTCTCCATCGGGTGGTCCGAAGCACCGATGCGGGTGAAACTTGCGATATTGGCAAACTTGCCAATGCGCGCATTGGCGATATCGCAGGTTCTGTCGCAATAGCTGTAATCTCCGAACTCCGAGTTTGCGATACGGCTGCCTGCGCCGATTTCCACATAGGCACCGAAACGGCTGCCGGTAATCTGGCAATCCGGGTGAATAAAAGGCGCCTCTGCCTGCAAACGGGCCATGGTAGTCCTCTTCGCTGATGTGCTGCGGTTCAGGGCAGCAGGAAGGGCTTGCCCTCTGCCTGCTTGCTTTTGGGCGCTGGATCGCTGCCGCTGATCAGCTTCCGCCGCAGCCAGCCGGAGAACCAGTCCATCAGCATCACCATCAGGATGATCAGAGTGATGTAATAGGCCACTTCCTCCCAGTCTTTCTGGGTGATGATCGCCTGGGTCAGCAGCAATCCGATGCCGCCGCCGGTGATCGCCCCGATGATGGTGGCGGAACGGGTGTTGGATTCCAGGAAGTACAGCAGCTGGCTCAGCAGCACCGGGGTCACCTGCGGGATCACCCCGAAGCGGTAGCGCTGCACTGGTTTTGCCCCGGTGGAAGCAACGCCCTCGATCTGTTTCTGGTCGACGTTCTCCAGTGCTTCCGAGAAGATCTTGCCGAAGGTGCCGGTATCCGTCACCAGAATCGCCAGCGCGCCGGTCAGCGGCCCCGGGCCGAAGGCGCGCGCCAGGACCACGGTCCAGATCAGCGAGTCGACGCCACGGACAAAGTCGAAGACGCGGCGCATGGCAAAGCGCAAGGTTCTGACGGGCATGAAGTTGCGGGTGGCCACGAAGGCCAGCGGCAAGGCGATGAGACCTGCGCCGATGGTGCCGAGGAAGGCCATCAGCAGGGTTTCGGCAATCGCCCAGGCCACATCCTGGTGGCGCCACATCTTGTTGGTCCAGAACTCCTGGAAGATGGCGCCCGCTTCGCCGCTGGCGACGCGCTGCATCAGCTCCCCTGCCCCGATACCGTAATAGGGGCTGTCGAGAGTGAAGAAAAACAGCTCCCAGCCGGCGAAGTACCGGAAGACCTCCGCCCGGTTGCGGGTCACGGTCAGGCGGCCGGCCCCGGTTTTGACTGCCAGGCGGTTCTTGGAGACATTGATCCAATCCGGAACCTCCCCCGGCGGCAGTTCAGCCTGCACGCCCGCGCTGCGATTGGGGGTTGCCCGTACCAGGCCGTAGCCGGGGATCATGTACTCAATGGTGTGAGGCCCGAAGGTGACCACATGGCCGTCTTCCAGGTCAATCACTGTGGTTTCGCCCAGATCAACCCAGTCCGGCGACATGCCGTCCGGGTAGGCGCCCTTGCGCTCCCCCTCAACCGCAACCGACACGTCGCCGCTGCGGTTGTCGCGGGTTACATGGGTCTTGTAGCTGTAGCTGTCGCT